>ONBO01000005.1 GCA_900316125.1 uncultured Bacteroidales bacterium
CCTGAGCGTCATGTTTGAAGTTCTTGGAGCCAAGCGTCACACCCTGATAGAGGGTTACATGATTCCCTATAACACAGGTCTCACCAATAACAACGCCTGTACCATGGTCTATTGCAAAGTATTCTCCAATTTGTGCTCCAGGGTGTATGTCAATACCAGTCTTTGAATGAGCCAGTTCTGTGATGATGCGTGGTATTACAGGTATTCGCATATCGTGTAGTTTATGGGCAACACGATAGTGTGTCATAGCATTTATCACGGGGTAGCAGTATATTACCTCTCCATAGTTAGGTGCAGCTGGATCATTGTCAAACATTGCTTGAACATCAGTATAAAGCAGTCTTTTTATCTCTGGCAGTGAGTCTATGACCTGCAATGCCAGATGTTCCGCATCCTCATAAATTTGTTGTTTTGTGGTGATTGATTTGTGGTTCTCTCCGAATTGCAGTCCATGGGCTATCTGTTTTGTCAATGGTTTCAGCAGTTCCTCCATATGTACCCCGATGTAGTAGGAACGGATGGTTTCATTGCATTGTCGTTTGTTGAAGTAATCTGGAAATATGATGCTTTTTATCAGAGTTATTATATGCTTAACCTGCTCCACAAGCGGGAGCGGAGCTTGCGTCTGAGGCATCATGCTTACCTCTTGTTCTGTAAGTTTGGACAACAGGTTTACGTTACGCATCAGGGTTTCATTAACACTTTTTTCCATAGTTGTAATTTTCATAGGTGTGTTTCTTTATCCACAATCTCACCGTTAAGGATACGAAACGAATTCAAGTGAACCCCATCATGGAGTGAGAGTATGGCATAGCGGATGGTTGGGTCATTGGCAAGACGCAGGTCCTCCTGTGACGGACGTGATGGCGATGCTGGGTGGCTATGCCAGTTGGCAAGGATTTTCAATCCGTTGCCTCGGGCATATTTCAGTGCCGCAAACTGGTCTTTGGGAGCAAAGGAGAAATGCTCAGGTGAGTGATCTATGTTCTCCATCCAGTAACTCTCCGTTACTACGTCATCATCCTCACCACTAATACCCAGCAGGTAGCCGCACGTTTCATTTGGAGCATCCTGCCGGGCCTGGTCAATCAATTTTTCAATGATTTCTTGTGGTATCTTCATCTCTTAATGCTTCTTTAGGTCGCAAGCGGCCTGTTCGTAATCTATTAGATGGTCTATTGTAGGTTTGCTGCCGCATATCGGACATGAATCCCGATGCTTAACAGGTATAGTAATCGTTCGAAACTGCATGGTCTTGGCATCAAAAGTAAGCAACCTGTTAGTGAGCAGCTCTCCCACCCCAGTAAAATACTTCAATGTTTCAGCAGCCTGTATAGTGCCCAGCATTCCTGCAATTGCTCCCAACACACCAGCCTGGGAGCACGTTGGCACGGCTCCTGCAGGAGGTGGCTCCTTGAACATGCAACGATAGCATACAGTGCCTGGTAAATGAGTGAAGGTCTGACCGTTGAATCTCAGAATGCCTCCGTGAGAAAAAGGTTTTCCAGCCAAAACGCATGCATCATTGATGAGAAACTTTACAGGAAAATTATCTGTACCATCAATAATAAAGTCGTACTCCTTGATAATGTCTAAAGCATTGGATGCATTCAAAAACTCACAATGAGTCTCAACCTTCACGTCAGGATTGATAGATTTTATCTTCTCCTCAGCACTTTTCACTTTGAGAACCCCTATGTCTTTTGTGAAGTGGATAATCTGGCGTTGGAGATTGCTTAAATCAACCACATCTGCATCCACAATGCCTATAGTCCCTATGCCTGCGGCAGCAAGATATAAAGATACGGGGGCTCCTAAACCGCCAGCTCCCACCACAAGCACGCGGGCGTTCATTATTTTCTCCTGGCCTTCCACCCCAACATCTTGCAATAAAATGTGACGTGAATATCGCAGAATCTGCTCTTCTGTAAGTTCTATCATAGTGTACCTCCTCCCATGAAATAAAGGAAATCAACAATGTCGCCCTCTTTGATTTGCAAGAAATCCCAATCATTGCGGTCAACGAATTCATCATTCAGTTGCACACTTACCATTTCTGGTTGCTGTACTTTATTCTGTTTAATCAACTCCGTAAGACTGATGGGTAATTCAACCTCCTGTGTCTCTCCGTTTAATATTATTTTTGCCATAATTTATCTTCCTATAATTTTTTTCACTGCAATTACTAATTTGTCTACATCTTCGTGCGTATTATACAACGCAAAAGTAGGACGTACACTCATCTCATAACCAAGAGCTCGTAAGGCGGGTTGTGCACAGTGATGACCTGCGCGTACCGCGATACCCTCCTTGTCAAGCAATGTACCTACCTCTGGTACAGGAATGCCATCCAGTACGAACGATACTACGGAGACACGATTTTGTGGATTGCCTATGAGTGTCAGACCTGGAATTTGACCAAGTTGTTCGCGGGCATATTCCGTCAGCTGGTGCTCGTGGAGCTCTATGTTATGGATACCTATTTTTTTTACATAATCAAGAGCGGCTCCCAAACCTATAGCGTCAGCTACATTTGGAGTGCCAGCCTCAAAGCGCGCAGGCGGCACATTGTACTCTGTGCGCTCAATGGTTACATCTTTAATCATGTTGCCACCACCTTGCCAAGGTTGCATCTTGTCGAGCAGTTCCTTGCGTCCATATACCGCACCTATCCCGTTAGGGCCGTATATCTTGTGTCCGCTGAATACAAAGAAGTCAGCACCCAGTAGCTGTACATCCACAGGCGTATGTGCTATAGACTGCGCTCCATCAATTAGTACTGGTATGTGATGTGAGTGGGCAATGTCTATTATGCGTGCTACGTCATTAATAGTTCCAAAGGTGTTATTCACATGACCAACGGACACAAACTTTGTGCGGGACGTTATGATTCGTTCAAACTCTGAGAGTATCAAGTCTCCATTTTTATCTGTAGGGATTGCTTTGAGTGTGGCACCCTTCTCCTTACAGATGCGCTGCCAAGGTACAATGTTAGCATGATGATCAAGTTCTGAGACAATCACATCGTCACCAGGGGTTAAGAACTGTCGTCCGTATGTCTGTGCTACAAGGTTGATGCCCTCAGTGGTGCCACGTACAAAGATAATCTCCTCGCTTGAAGCGGCATTGATGAATCTTTGCACCTTTTCGCGAGCCTCCTCGTATGCGTCTGTGGCACGTGCCGCCAATGTATGCGCTCCTCGATGAATGTTACTGTTATAGTTACGGTAGTAATCAGAAATCTTATCTATTACCTGATTGGGTTTCTGAGTGGTGGCACCATTATCCAGCCACACAAGGTCATGACCGTTTACCTTCTGCTGCAGCACTGGAAAATCTCGTTTAATCAACTCTGAGTTAAGTGTGTCTGACTCTTCATAGTGCAAGTCACGCAGTTTCTGAGTCTCAGGGATGCCTATTCCGAAACCCTCTTCCAGCTTTGTAAGGTCCAGGGGCTCGTCAGGCAGAATCTCCTTACGAACTTCCTGTACATCCTCCGGACAGTATTTTCTAGCCACCTCCTTTAAAAGATTCAGAGTGTCATCATTTAGACCGTAACCACTTATGTTTTGCAATTCAATCATTTACTTTTCTACTTTATTTCTGTGTTGATAGTCATGATAGTATCCCACCTCAACGTTCTCCAATACGGCTATGGCATCATCAGTGAGCGAGGCCAGTGAGAAGTACTTTGTGAGAAGGTATGATGCAACGCCGAACTTATCGAGGCCCATCAGACGTGCCGACAGAGATGGGGCTATCTCTCCAGGAATGCCGCTCTGGTGCAAACCTATGACACCCTGATTCTTCTCACCTACTCTTACGAGGATAATATTTGTAGTTCCTACGCCGCGTCCTGTCAGGTATTGTCCTTCCACCTCCACCTTGTCTGACGGAATAAGTGGAACTCCACGCCATAGTATTACCTTTGTTCCAAACAAGTCAGTTGTAGCAGGAGGAACACCACGCCACGTACATTCACGCTCAAATGCAGCTATTGCACGTGGATGAGCTATGAAGAAGGCTGGTTCCTTCCATACCAGCGATAGCAACTCGTCAAGGTCATCGGGTGTGGGTGAACCGTAACGTGTGGTGATACGATAGGCTGGGTTTACAGCTGACAACAAGCCAAATTTCTTATTATTTATAAGTTCCCATTCCTGACGCTCCTTTATGCTCTCAATAGAGAGGCGCAACTGCTCCTCCAATTGGTTATAAGGAATATTGTAGAGATCACTTACGCGGGTATGCACACGAACAACAGTTTGCAGCGTATTAAGCGAATACTCAGTTGGATTCTCCTCGTAATCAATATACGTTTCGGGGATAATGTTGTCCTCTTCATGGCCGCTAACTAAATCAATATGCTTCTCTCCATGGTCATTTACAGTTGCTTTCAGGCGAAGTTGCTTGTCAACCGCCTTGTTGAATGTCTCTCGGAAGTCTGGAACTTCTTTGATGAACTTCTCCAGTTCCTGAAGTTTCAAGCTGAGGAATACCGTAGGTGTAATGGCTCTGACAGAAACGGTTGACTCTGCGTCATCTAATAAGTCCGCCTCTCCAAAATACTCTCCGTCTCCCAATAGCGTGATACGTAATTCCTCTCCATGCGGACCCTTGCTGATAACTTCAGCCTGTCCGTTAGCAACAATAAAGAATTTCTGTTTATCCTTGCCCTCCTCTACAAATAATTTACCAATCTCAATCTCCTTGGTTTCAAAAGAGCGGGCGAGCCTATCCACAATCTCATCCTCAAACTCGGAGAACAGAGGGATAGATTTAAGGCTCTTGGCTGAGAATGAAGGTACACCGTTAAGATACTGGATTGGTAGACGCTCGCTCTTTCGGAGCTCAACCTTTGTACGGTTTACACGGAATGTGCCGCCACTAACCTGTACCCATGGAAGGAGTTTCAATAACAGTCTCGGTGTAATCGAGCCCATCTGTGGGGCTGTCTTGGTTGTTGTTGCCAGTCTTCTGGCTGTAGCAGTGGTAACACTGCGTTGAAGATTTGAATCTGCCATAAATTATTAGTTTTAATTAATTATTTTTTTATTGTAACCTTATGTATTGTGCCCTCCACATGCTCAACAGAGAGAACATTGTAACCCTGTTCCTTCGCATTGCGAGGCACGTTGTCGAGGGGCTCGCCTTCTGATAGCAGCACCTCCAGAATATCGCCTGATTGTAGTTTTGATAGTTCAATCTTGGTCTTGACGAAGGTCATCGGGCAGTGTTCCTTCGTAATGTCTAATGTCTTTGTTGCCATAGTTTATATAAATAAAGTTTGTCCACCGTTGCTTATATTTAGGAACGACGCCACGCCGAGCACGTCTTTCACCTCAGGAATAAAATCCTCCCTTTTGAGACCGAGCACATGCATAGCCATCTCACAGGCATAGAGGTTTATGCCAAGAGCCTTGGATGCCTCTACAAGTTCTTCAAGTGTGGCCACATTATTCTTGCGCATCAAGCCCCTGAATATCTTAGGGCCAGCCCCAAAAAAGTTGAATCGGCTCGTTGGCGTTACCTTGAGACCTCCCATCATAAATCCGAAAATCTTAGTAAGCCAGTTTCCCCCTGTGAAACTGCGTCCCTGTTTCTTCTTGATGGCGTCAAGCCCCCAGAATGTGAAGAATATATTCACCTCGTAGCCCACGGCTGCCGCACCTGTACCTAATGTAAAAACTGCGGTCAGCTTGTCAAAATCGCCAGAAAAGGCTATTATACTTAATTTTCTTTGTTCTGCCATGTTAGTATTTTTTAATTGTTAAACAGCTGAGTTGAGAGATACCGTTCGCCAGTGTCAGGTAGCAGTACCACTATGTTTTTATTTATATTCTCCGGACGGCGGGCAAGTTTGATGGCGGCAGCCGTGGCGGCTCCGCTGGAGATGCCAGTAAGCACGCCGTCTCTCTTGGCTAACAGTCGTCCAACGGCAAAGGCCTCTTCATCCTTGATACGCAGAATTTCATCATAGACTGTGGGATCTAGTATTTTGGGCTGGAAGCCGGCTCCTATACCCTGAATCTTGTGAGGACCTGGCTTCTCACCACTGAGCACTGATGATGAATAAGGCTCCACACCCACAACCTTCAGGTTTTCATTATAGGCCTTCAGAGTTTGCCCTACACCAGTGATGGTGCCTCCTGTGCCTATGCCTGCAACAAAGATGTCAACATTGCCGTCTGTGTCGCGCCAAATCTCTTCAGCCGTTGTATGACGATGTACGTCAGGATTGGCGGGATTGTCGAACTGCTGAGGAATATAAGCGTTGCCTATCTTCTCTTTAAGTTCATTTGCCTTTCGTATGGCTCCTACCATTCCCTCGTAGGCTGGAGTTAGCACGAGTTCAGCCCCAAGTGACTTTAACAGAGTCCGTCGTTCTATTGACATTGCGTCAGGCATTGTCAGTATAATATGATAACCACGTATGGCAGCTATAAACGCCAATCCTATTCCTGTATTTCCACTTGTTGGCTCTATAATGGTAGCCCCAGGACGGAGAAGCCCTTTGCGTTCAGCACTCTCAATAAGAGCCAGTGCCGTGCGGTCCTTTACGCTGCGTGCCGGATTCAGATATTCCAACTTGCCAATCAACCTGGCTTTTAATTTCAGTTCCTGTACAATTCCGCTTAACTCCACCAGTGGTGTGTTGCCAATTAACTCGATTAGATTATGCGCTATCTGTGCCATATTATTCTTTTTTTAGTGCTTGTTCTATGTCTGAAAGGATGTCCTCCGGGGCTTCTAAACCCACGGACAGACGTAAGGTTGTTTGACGTACGTCCATCTGCGCTAACTGACGCTCTGGGAAAAGCCCGAAGATTGTAGATGCTGGATGGATGGCAAGCGTGCGGCTGTCAAAAAGGTTGGTAGCTCTATGTATGACTCTAAGACGGTTCAGAAAACTGAAGCATGCTTCTCTAGATGCAAGGTCTATGGTTAGCATTGCGCCTGCAGTTGGTCCGAACTGCTGTTTCGCAAGATTGTGATAGGGATTATCATCAAGCCCTACATAATTCACATGCTCAATGTCATTTACATTTCTGAGTGACTCAGCCAGCCATTGGGCGTTTGCTGCTTGTTTCTGATAGCGTACGTATAGAGTTTCCAGCCCGAGGGTCTGCATGTAGGCTGCCTGCGGTGTCATATAAACGCCTAGATTTATCAGCAGGTCATATTTTATACGTTGATTTATCTGAGGGAACGTTCCATAGTCTATGATTAGTCCGCCGAGCGATGTACCGCCGCCTGAGATGTACTTTGTACTTGACACCACCTCTATGTCTACACCTAAAGCTTTCAGGTTTGTTTCTGTAAAAGGGATTGCGGTAGAGTCTGCTATAACAGGAACTCCTTTTTTATGGGCAATCTCCGCTATAGCCTTCAAGTCTGCCACTTCCAACTGTGGGTTTGTTATAATCT
Source organism: uncultured Bacteroidales bacterium (assembly GCA_900316125.1). Taxonomy (GTDB): domain Bacteria; phylum Bacteroidota; class Bacteroidia; order Bacteroidales; family Paludibacteraceae; genus Enterocola. The sequence goes on from ONBO01000005.1 coordinate 7,429, forward strand.
CCAGAAATACGCAAGCCGTCTGTTCATCGATGGAGTTTTCAACAGTCTCTAAATTTGTGAGATTACGCAGACGTGGCTTTACTCCTAAGCGCAGCAGCGTACCGCTGATAAAAGCTAGTGTGTTGCCAAACAAATGGTGTGATGTCACTATGTTCTTGCCATGTGTAACCAAAGCTAATAGTGCTGTACTGATAGCCGCCATGCCAGAGTTGAACGCTGTTACGTGCGTGGCCTCTGTGAGAGCTTTAACTCTTTGCTCAAAGTTGGTCACCGTAGGGTTGGATATTCGCGAATAGTCTGGTGCCTTTATGCGGTTGCAGAAGGCATCACTCATGGTCTGAGCATCCTTAAACTCAAATGACACATTGCTATATATAGGTACCGACAGAGACCCGTAAGTATCAGGGCGTGTGTAAGGAGTATGAATGGCTATCGTCTGTTTCTTCATAAAAATTAAGAATGTTTTATGGGTACAAAGGTATATGTTATAGACATATCTTCCAAGTAGTTTTTGAATTATGGAAAATAAATCTAACATTAATAAAAAACTAGAATATATATCTAAAACACCTCTTAAAAAGCAAGTCTAATGGATATATTATCTAAGCAACTCATGAGGCACACTTTTCAAAACTATTTGGGAAAGGTCACGAAAAACAATTTTTGGGGAGTAATTTCGCAATCCACTGCGAATTTTATTTGTTTTTAGTAAAAACTTACTATCTTTGTAGCAGAAATCGCAGTGTGTTGAGAATTATGACACAGCAAGAGATAGGCATAGCAATTAAGCAGAGACGCAAGAAACTGAAGGTAAACCAGCATACGCTGGCAGACCTCTCAGGCGTGGCGGTGAACACAATAGTGGCCATTGAGCGTGGTGTGGGCAACCCCCATCTGCAAACCATACTTGCCGTACTTGACACTCTTGGGCTAAGAGTTGATTTGCCGTTAAAATAGTTGAGATATGAGACAGTGTAAAGTATATATACACGATGTGGAGGCTGGCATCCTTCAAGAGACAGATGATAGAAAGTATGTTTTCACATACAATCCTAATTATACAGGGGAGGCAGTCTGCATAGCCATGCCTGTGCGTAGTGAACCTTACTATTCTGACTTCTTGTTCCCATACTTCTTTAATATGCTATCAGAAGGGGAGAACAGAAAAGTTCAGTCAACATATCTGCATATAGACGAGAATGATGATTTTGGCATAATGCTTGAAACAGCCCAATATGACACCATAGGGGCTGTAACCGTTAAACCAATCCCACAATGATAGAAGTTAAAGTATGTCCCTCAACCCTACAAGAGGGATTCTCCACATATTCACCTATTGCCTGCAGACATCTTTTTGATGGAAAACAGGTATCGCACATCATGGACTTCAACAGTCCTGGCTCTGACAGTTCAGGTCAGGAGGCGTACATCAAGCAGGTGGGAAGAATATCTCTCTCAGGGGTTCAGCCTAAAGCAAGTTTAGTGCTAAGTAAAGATAATAAACTTACTAAACCTTTAGATGGTGAACGCGGTACTTACATCCTAAAGCCTGCTCCGTCATCATACGCCCTGCTGGAGCGTAAATATTGTCCAGCAAATGAGCACCTCACAATGCAGCTTGCATCACAAGTATATGGTATAGAAACCGCAGCCAACGCCTTATGTTTCTTTAAGGATGGTGAGGCGGCATATCTGTGCCGGCGCTTTGACATAGGCGGCAACGGAGAGAAGTTCATGCAGGAGGACTTTGCATCGCTGGCTGGACTTACAACCGCCAACGGTGGTACAGATTACAAATACAGCAACCTAAGCTATGAGGAGTGCGCCCAGCTTATCAGACAGAATGTGAAAGCTGCTACAATAGAGGTTCTTAAGTTCTTCCGCATAGTGGTGTTCAACTTCATCACTCTCAATGATGATGCCCACCTGAAAAACTTCTCACTTATAAACCGTGGTGACGGGGAGTGCCCATAGCGCTCAAACAGTGACGTGCGTAGCGGTGCAAACAGTGACATCGGAGACGATGTTTTTCTGTGCAAAACTTTGTTAGTGAAGTTTGCGTTTGCAAATATAATTATTTTCTCTTTTTCTGTCTCAAGGACTCTCCCTTTAATTCTATTTTCCCTGCATTATTGGCCACTAATCTGTCCATAATGGCATCGGCTATTGTTTCGTCTCCAAGGTATTCATACCATTTGCTTATCGGCAGTTGGGAGACTATGATTATAGAGCGTCTTTCATAGCGGTCTTCAAGGATTTGCAGCAGGGCGAGCCTCGTGTTGGCATCCATCTGTTTAAGCCCGAAGTCGTCCAATATCAAAAGGTCGGCAGTTTCAAGTGACTTTAGCAGCTTCAAGAAGGTGCCGTCTAATTTGCTTAAGGCAATCTTGTCTACAAATGTGTTCATGTTAAAGTACAGTGTCTTGAAGCCTAACGTACACGCCTGCCGGCCTAACGCGCATGCCAAAAATGACTTCCCGCATCCGCATTTGCCCTGTATCAGCAGATTCTCGTGGCGTCTTATAAACGAGCAATCGGCCAGGGCCGCCAGGTTGTCTTTTGTAAAGTTCCTTTCCTCGCTGCAGATTACGTCTTCTAGCACCGAGCTATACCTCAGGTGGCTGGTTCTTAGCAGTGACTTCATCTTGCGGTCTTTTCTGTTTAGGATCTCGGCTTCTGTCATCTGTGCCACTGCCATGTCCAGTGTCGGTCTGTTTTGCACTGACAGATTCAGCATGGCTTCGTATGCAAGAGCCATGCCGTAAAGTTTCAGCTCCTTAAGTTGGAACAGAGTCTCTTGTGTGTTCATTTGTTGATAGGTTTAGGGTTATTATTTGGTTAAATGCGGCGGCGCCTCGCACCTCCGTGTTCTCTGGCGTCTTTGTCACGGCCTTTTCTTCTGATACCTGGTCCAGATTGCTCTTGAGCACGTTATGTACAATCCTGCACGACACTATTGACAGATGGGACAGCTTCTCGCATGCCTTTTCAAGTCTCTCACTGCCGTATGCCTTCTGAAGGCGTAGTATGCCTTGGCAGCCGTTATAGCTTTGCTGGACATGTTTGGTGCTGCTTAGCATCTTGCTTATTATGGTCTTGGTGTTCGGACCTATCTTTTCCGCCCGCTCTATGAAGTATGCGGCGTTGTACTCCTTGCTCCTTTGGTAAGCCTTATGGTTCTCCGGCATGTGTTCGTCAAGAGTTGTGTAGCCTATGTTGTCCGTCATTGTATGGCAGGCGATGCGGTCCAGTCCGCAGTACACCTCTACAATCGTGCTGTCCCATACAACGTTGACCATTCTGCCCACATACTGGTATGGCACGCTGTACTTGTGTTTTGCCACCTCTATGTGGTACGTGCTTGTGACCTTGACAGTCTTCCTGTGCCTGTAGCGGTAAGGCTGGCATGGAAGTGCGCCCAGACACATCTGCTCCTCATTCGTAAAGAGTTCAAGCCGGCTAGTCCCAGTGGAGCTGGTAGGTTTTGCGTTAAACTCATCTACAAGCTCCTGTATCCGGCTGTTTAGCTCCGCAAGAGTGTAGTGGGTCTCTTCCCTTATTACTGCATATACGGCATTATACACTTTCCTGACGCACCCTTCTACGCACCCCTTGTCCCTGGGATGCCTGACTCGGCTTGTCTCAAGCTCCACGTCATAGTATGCGGACCATTCAACTGCGCTTGATGAGAACGTTGGTTCGTAGCGGTCATACCTCTTCACCCACTGCTTCATGTTGTCGCTCTTTACAGTTGACGGGGTGCCGCCTATAAGTGTGAACATGTCTGACAGTGACGTGAAGAAGTTCTCCATAGAAGCCGTGAACATCGCCTTGGCAAAACAGTACCCGCTGTATGGCAGGACGCAGACCATTACAAAAACCGCTGTCCTCGCCTGGGTTTTCTTGTCTGTGACGTACAGCTTGTCGCCTGCAAAATCCACCTGAAGCAGCTCTCCAGGCTTATATTCATTATGGTAACTGAGGTTGTGTGCATACTGGTAGTCTCGTATTGCCTTCTTGAACTGCGTGTATCCGTATCCGTCTGGGTACTGCTGTTTGTACGTCTCGTGTAGCCGCTGGACTGTCATGTACCTGTTTCGGGACAATTGGGCTACGTATTCCGGTATTAGGCTGTCAAGCTCCTTCCTCTGAGTGGACGGCTCCTTGGGAGCCTTTGTGGTACAAATCAGGCCCTCTATGTCAGTGTCACTCAGTTTACAGACATCCTCAAAAGAGAGATTCTGGGATTGGGCGGCCTGCTCATACTTCCACAGGGTGCCGCCTCCTATTTTTAAACGTTTGCAAATGGTGCGCCGAGGTGTGCCTGCGGCAAGCAGCTGGAACATTCTTTTCAATCTGATCATTTGTACATTGTTTCTGGCCATATCTTTACATTTATTTGTTGAAGTCTATGCAAAGATATGAGGTTAACGCTTTAACCTCACTATACAATTTATGCCAGATTACATGTCTCTGTTTGGAGCGTTACAATGTCACTGTTTGAAGTGCTACAGCGTCACCGTTTCGAGCGCTATGATGTCACTGTTTGAAGCGCTACAGCGTCACTGTTTGGAGTGCTACGATGTCACTGTTTCGCCGATACTGTCAGGGGAGTACACCCTTGCTCCGGCGTATGACCTTATAAATACAAGCCTGCATCTTAGTATGCCACGCATCTTTGCCCTTGACAGAGGTCTCTTTAAAGAGGGTATGCAACTCTCCGATGTCAGAACCGTGCAGCGCAGTGATTTTGAGGAGTTTGGCAAACGTATAGGTTTGCCAGAGCGCACCGTAAGAAAAGAGCTTGATTTCTTTGCATCGGAGCAATCGCTTGCCAAGGAACTCATCTACAAGTCCTTCCTCTCAGAAGACCTCAAACGCAGCTACTACCTCTCCTACAGCTACCGCAGGAAGATGCTGCAAGACTAAACACCATCTCCCACATCTTAGAGCATGATTTCTTCGAAGACCTAAGTCAATTCTGCAAGTCAATTTGAGTAAATTGAAAGAAACTTTTGAGTAAATGTTAACTCTGCAAATAGACAATGAGAATTGTGCTTTGGGGAATTATTCCTTTGGATTTTGTCAGATTTTGCCAAATCACCGAACGGAATTGCGCCAAATTACCGAATAACGCATAACAGACAGATAACATAATTTCGTGAGTAAACCAGCGGAATGTGGTAAAAAAAGATAGATTCCGCTGATTTACGCCCAAAAATCAACTTTTTTTGGAGTGAAATATTAAAGCTCCCTAAGGTATTTTTCTACCTGCGTAAGTAATACAGGAAGATCATCTGTTACAACTTCCCATACTACAGTATCATCAACATTGCAGTAATCATGTACCAGATAGTTTCTCATGCCACGGACTAATTTCCACGGAGTTTCAGGATGGGAGTCTCTAAACTCTTGAGTTAGAAGATTTGCAGCTTCTCCTATGATGCTGATATTCATTAGAACGGCATAAAACATCATGCTATTATGAATAAACACATCATACGTAGACCCCTCAGTATATTGTAGAATCCTATTAATTGCATCTTGAATGTGCAGCAATCTCTCTTTATCTCTACTTTTTTCTCTCATAAACCAAGATTTTATCTCTGTTAGCAGATTCTTGAGCAAACGGCATGAGATACTTCTCTGATACTAAATCAACATTTCTTCCCAACATCTCCTTTAGGTCTTCTATCATGCCAAAAAAACGCATACCAATTTTTTGTGAATAATCCAACTGAACAAGCATATCCACATCACTGTCTTCTGTTTCCTCTCCTCGTGCAAATGAGCCAAACAACCAAACCTTGTTTACTGGTTGTTTAGAGAAATAGCTAGTTAAAACTGGAATAATATTTGTCTGAGTGTTGCTTGTCATTCTATCTTGACTGCATTAAATATACCTATGGTTGCCACAAAGTTATACAAAAATGGAATACAAATCCATTTTTGTATGAAAAAAATCAAAATTGAGCCTTTTCTAATCGATCTTACTCTTACTGGTTTGTACAACCCAGACGCTGGCAAAGACCATGACAGCGCAGATGAGTCTGAGCCATGAGATTTACAGGCACCTCTTAAAGCGGGTTATGAACTCCTCTGCATCAGCCATACTCAGGCAGAGAGGCGGCAGCAGACGTATAGTGTTTGTACCAGCCACACCTGTAAACACCTTCTGCTCAAACAGAAGCTTTGTACGAATCTCCTTGATAGGCTGCTCAAACTCCAGACCTATCATAAGACCGCGTCCACGAACCTCCTTAATACCGTCAATCTTCTTAAGTTCCTCTAGCAGGTATGCACCAACCTTAGCAGCATTCTCTATAAGGTTCTCCTTCTCTATGATGTCAAGCACCGCGATAGCACCGGCACAGCCAAGATGGTTGCCACCAAAAGTGGTTCCAAGCTGTCCGTACACAGGAGTAAACATAGGAGAAATCAGCATACCGCTCATAGGATAACCGTTACATATACCCTTAGCCACAGTAATAAGGTCAGCCTTGATGCCAGCATACTGGTGGGCAAAGAACTTACCGCTACGGCCGTAGCCAGACTGAATCTCATCAAGAATAAGCACTGTGTCAGTCTCAGTGCAGACAGCACGCAGAGAGCGCATAAACTCATCATCGGGGACCTGAATACCGCCGATACCCTGAATACCCTCTATAATAACAGAAGAGTACTCCTTAGTCTCAAGTGCGCTCTTTACAGCCTCAATATCATTGAGCTCCACAAAGTGAACCTCCAGACCCTCATTAACAGGAGCCACGTACTTAGGAATGTCAGTAACCCTTACAGCCGCCGATGTTCTGCCGTGGAATGATTTCTTGAACGCCAGCACCTTGTTTCTGCCGTTATAGAAAGAGGCAAGCTTGAGAGCGTTCTCATTAGCCTCAGCGCCAGAGTTCACAAGGAAAAGCGAATAGTCATCATATCCGCACACCTTGCCCAAACGGCTGGCGAACTCTCTCTGCAAACCGTTAATAACGGAGTTAGAGTAAAAGCCAAGCTTTGCCACCTGCTCACTAATGGCCTTTACATACACAGGGTGTGAGTGCCCCACAGAAATTACAGCATGACCACCGTAAAGGTCAAGATACTCAGTGCCCTCGCTGTCATAAACATGGCAGCCTTTACCCCTTACAATCTCAATGGGGAAGAGAGGATATACATCAAATAATTTCATTTCAAGTTGAAAATTGAAAGTTGAAAATTGAAAATTGAAACTTGAGAGTTATTAGTTTTCAGATATTGTTGAACCCATAAGTGTCCCCGTAGAAAAACCGTCGTGTTTGGAGCTTTCTGACGTTGTTTGAGCGTAGTGAGTTAGGAAGAAAGCGAACATTAACAGGTTTTTCAAGGGAAACAGACCACGTCCTGGGTGAAACAATATTTGAAAACTGATAATCTAATTGATTCTGCTCGCAAAGTTACAAATAAACGTCAGTATAAACAAATGAAAAAGTTTGTAACTTTGTGAGTTGAAAAGAATCATCTATTATGAGCAAATCAAAATTAATCAGGCTCGCCGCCTGCCTCATACCTGCCATTGTAATATGGCTGCTGCCACTGAGTTTGTTTGGAGAGCACTTTGCAGTTACAGAGCAACGTATGCTTGCAATTTTTATAATGGCGGCGCTTATGTGGATTTTAGAACCAGTGCCGGCGTGGGTCACCAGTACGTTCTCCATTTTAGTAATGCTGTTCACAGTCTCAACAGGCGGTATCGGACCACTTGTAGAAGGCATTGATGAGAAGCACATTGTAAGCTACCAAAGTCTGCTCGGCTCATACGCAGACCCAATAATAATCCTATTTTTAGGAGGATTTGTAATGGCGCTGGCCGCCTCAGAATCAGGGCTTGACAAGGATGTGGCAAACATTCTGCTAAAGCCGTTCAGCCGCAATCCCAAGCTGCTGCTACTTGGCTTTATGCTCACAACTGCGCTGATGTCAATGTTTGTGAGCAACACAGCCACCGCCGCCATGATGATAACAATGATAGCACCCGTGCTAAACTCACTGCCTGAGGATGAGAAAGGAAAGACCGCACTGGCGCTCGCCATACCAATAGGAGCCAACATCGGCGGAATAGGCACCCCGATAGGCACTCCACCAAACGCCATCGCCCTGAAGTACCTGAATGACCCAGCCGGTCTGAACCTGAACATAAGTTTTGGACAGTGGACCGCCCTAATGACACCTCTGATGCTCGTTATAGTGTTTGCATCGTGGCTTTTACTGCTCAAACTCTTCCCATTTAAGAACAAGGAGCTGAAAATAAACATGGACAATGGCGGAAAGAAGCCTATAGAAAAGTGGAAGTACATTACCATCGCCGTTACCATTGTGGTTACCATTCTGCTTTGGATGACAGACGGCCTTACAAACCTTCAGATAAGCGTGATTGCCCTGATCCCTATTACAGTGCTCTCTTTTGTGGGCATTTTTACTGGAAAAGACTTACAGAAACTGGACTGGAGCGTGCTCTGGATGGTGGCTGGCGGTTTTGCCCTTGGTACTGGCATTATAGACACAGGGCTTGCCAACGATGTTATTAACGCCATTCCGTTCTCATCACTGTCAGCCATAGGAGTTATAGTAATATCCTGTATTCCTGTATGTTCTACTGTACTTTCAGCAATACTATAATCAAAACAGCCCTGTTCAGCCATTTTCTGCAGAATATTATAATAGATTAAAGAGTAGGGCTTGCCGCATCATACGCCATGTCACTGCCTATCTCCACCCCACCAAACAGCATAGCATACGCCACTGGCAAGGTGACAACCAAGCAGATGGCTTTAGTGGGTGTTATAGTGGGCATGTTCTCGCTTGCATTAACATACCTGATACTCTTTACCGCAGGTGAAAAAATATTATAGGAGGCTTTATTATGGATAAGAAAATTCCTAACATAGTGGTTTTTACGGGAGCCGGTGTTTCCGCCGATAGCGGCATAGCCACGTTCCGTGACAGTGACGGATTGTGGTGTAACCATAGTGTAGAGGAGGTTTGCACCGCCGAGGCTATGATTTACAACCGCAAGGGAGTGATAGATTTCTACAATGAAAGGCGTAAGGAGCTGCTTGAAAAGAAACCCAATGCCGCCCATATAGCCATAGCTGCGCTTGAGAGGCATTTTCCTGTGCAGGTTATTACACAGAACGTAGATGATCTCCATGAGCGTGCAGGCAGTACACATATAACCCACCTTCATGGTGAACTTACCAAGCTCCGCAGCAGCCGTGATGAGAGTGCCATTGTACCCATGGAGGGCTGGAAGCAGGAGTATGACGCCCGCCATCCTGACGGCTCACTGCTTCGCCCGTTCATAGTGTTTTTTGGTGAGAGCGTGCCTAACCTAAGCAAAGCAATTGAAATAACAGAGACTGCCGATATTTTCATAGTGGTGGGTACATCGCTGAAGGTATATCCTGCCGCATCACTGCTGCAATATGTGAGAGCCGGCGTGCCAGTCTATCTTGTTGACCCTGGCACCCCAGACATTGCGGGCGTGGGAGAGCCCTTCTCATTCATAAAAAAACGAGCCGCCGAGGGTGTCCCGGAGCTCGTTAACAGGCTTATTAAAGAGTTGTCTTAGAACGCTGAGCTTTTAAGGTTCAGACCTGCGTTTTCAGGCAAACCAAACATAAGGTTCATATTCTGGACCGCTTGCCCCGATGCGCCCTTCAGCAAGTTATCTATCATGGAGAGCACCATCAGCTTGCCACCGTGCTTCTCAACATGCACAATAGCCTTGTTTGTATTCACCACCTGCTTAAGGTCTGGATTTGAGTCCATCACAAATGTGAATGCAGCATTAGCGTAGTAATCTTTGTAGAGTTTGGTGACCTCCTCGATGCTAAGCGCACAGTCAAGGTGTGACACCACAAATATGCCACGTGCAAAGTCACCACGCACAGGCACAAAGTTTATATCTGCCACGGCACTGCCCTGCACCATTCCAAGATTGTACTTAATCTCTATGAGGTGCTGGTGCTCAAACGCCTTATATACTGAGATGTTATTATTACGCCAGCTGAAATGGCTTGTAGCGCCTGGTTTCACACCTGCGCCGGTAGAGCCTGTGATACCAGTTACGCTAACCTCGCTTGTAAGCAGGCCGTTAGCCGCAAGAGGCATAAGTCCAAGCTGAATGGCAGTGGCAAAACAACCAGGGTTGGCAAGCAGGCTGCACCCTTTAATGCGGTCACGGTTGCACTCCGGCAGGCCATACACGTAGCCGCAGCTCTCATCGCGGTAGTCCTGAGCAAGGTCAACAACCTTCAGTTTCTCAGGGCGTGGGTTCTGAGCCCAGAACTCTGTACTCTTGCCGTGGCCTGAGCACATAAACACCACATCCACAGCATTAAGGTCATACTCTGCCGCAAATTCCTGCTCGGTCTCACCAAAGAGACCTTCATGCACACTATAGAGCTTGTTGCCGGCGTTACTTGTACTATGAACAAACGCAAGCTCCACATTTGGGTGGTTGATAAGAATTCTTATCAGCTCACCGGCGGTATATCCTGCACCGCCTATAATTCCAACTTTTATCTTATCCATAATTTATCCAACAGGGTCTGTAAGGTAAGCGCATGACACCCAACCGTAAACCTTCTTACCGTCAGCCTGGAAAGAGATCTTGATCCACTGTGTATTACCTTGTACCTCCTCTCCATTCTCCTCAATTTCAATAATTAAAAGGGTTTTCCCTTTTGAGACTTCCCCCACTCTTGATGATGAAACGGATGGTTCCTCTCTGATATTAAGAGAGTTAGCTGCTACAACTTTATATCCATACTTTGCCGCACCACATACATTACATTTCCCATCCTCATAAATATGGCCCGTTGCAGGTATATCCTGTTCCACTTTTGCACCACATACAGCACAAGTACACTCCTCCTTGCCAGCTTCAGAACATTTTGGAGCCACTTTTTGTATGCAAGACTCAGGCGTATGATCTTCAATCTGTATAACTCTTGTTATCTTGTCTCCGCATATAGAGCATGTACACTCTTTCTCACCTTCCTTAGTACATGTTGCCTCTTTAACTGTACTGCAAGAGTAATCATGCGTATGTTCTGGAGTCTTCTTTTCTCCACACGATGTTACGGCTATCGCCAACATTGCCAAAAACAAAATTCGTGTTTTCATAGTATTTGATTTTTAAGTATTACTGACGCTCGTTAGGGTGTGCAAGATAGTATGCTCTAAGGGCGGTGGATGTAACCTTTATGAAGCCCTTTGCATCATCGCTGCTCCATGCTTTGGCTGTCTCTCCGTACTCACCCAGTTTGTTCTTTACAAGGTCATTTGGAGAGTCAACACCCACTGTCTGGAAGCAGAGCGGACGCAGCTCAAGGGTAACCTCACCTGTAACATTACGCTGGCTGCTTGTGAGCATAGCCTCTATATCAGGCATCACAGGCTCCAGATACTGGCTCTCATGCAGGAACATTCCATACCAGTTTGCAACCTGGTCCTTCCAGTACTGCTGCCATTTGCTTAGGGTGAATTTCTCAAGGAAACGGTGTGCGCCTATGATAAGCATAGGAGCGGCAGCCTCAAACCCCACACGACCTTTTATACCTATGATGGTATCGCCCACATGGCAGTCACGGCCGATGCCGTATGCGGCGCCAATCTCTTCTACAGCTTGGATAGCCTTGATTTTGTCGGTATATTTAACGCCGTTCACGCTGCAAAGCTCTCCCTTTTCAAATCCAAGCGTAAGTATCTCAGGACCCTCCTTAGTAGGGTGTTTAAGGTATGCGCTCTCTGGCAAACCCTGCTTTGAGTCAAGTATCTCACCACCGCAGATTGAAGTGCCCCATATACCCACGTTGTATGAGTATTTGAGTTTGGTGAAATCAGCGTAGAATCCGTTCTTATTCAGGTAGTCAACCTCCTCTTGGCGGCTAAGGTTACCGTCGCGGGTAAGAGTAATAATCTCCACGCCTGGGTACATAACCATAAATGTCATGTCAAAACGTATCTGGTCATTACCTGCTCCTGTAGAGCCGTGGGCAATTGCATCTGCGCCTATCTCCTTGGCGTAGCGTGCTATGGCTATGGCCTGGAATATACGCTCTGAGCTTACTGATATTGGGTAACAGTTGTTACGCAGCACATTGCCGTAAACCATATACTTGAGGCTCTTCTCATAGTACTCCTGAGTAACATCAAGGGTTACATACTCCTTGGCTCCGAGCTTATATGCGTTCTCCTCATTCTTCTTTAACTGCTCTGCACTAAATCCGCCTGTGTTTGCACATGCGGCATATACTTCATAGCCCTTCTCCTTGGCAAGGTACATAACGGTGTAGGATGTATCCAAACCACCGCTAAATGCAACTACAACTTTTTTCATAAAATTCTATATTTAATTATTATTAATTATCCATTGGAAAGCCGTTCGGGAAGCGCCTCTTAATCACTTCAGCGGCTTCGGGGTCTGTGGCAAGCTCCTCATCGGCGTCACGGACGCTGCGCTCACGCTCCGGGTCATAAAGCATACCAGTACATACGCAGTAACGGCGGCCTGTACGCTCCAGGATGTCATGGTTTATACAACCCGCACAACCCTTCCAGAAGGTCTCATCGTCTGTAAGCTGGGCAAAGGTCACAGGTATGTAGCCGTGCTCAGTGTTAAGTTTCATGACGGCGGCGCCCGATGTCAGACTGAATATCTTGGCTTCAGGCCAGCGCATACGGGCGAGCGAGAATGTAACGTGCTTTATACGCTTGGCAAGCCCTAAACCGCGGAATTTCTCCGGCACTATAAGCCCAGATGTGGTCACGTAGTGCTTTCCTCCCCATGTCTCTATGTAACTGAAACCTGCAAACTCCTCTCCGTAAAGGGCTATCACAGCCTTTCCCTCACGCATCTTCTGCTTCACATATTCAGGATTGCGCTTGGCTATACCCGTTCCACGCACTTTAGCTGCCGCCTCTATGGTACTCAGTATGGTATCCACATACTTGATATGGCTCTCATCAGCCACAAAAATTTTAATATCAGAAGATTCCATTTCCTAATGGTGATGCCTCCTGCGCATCCTCTACAATTCCTCTATTAGTTTTGTAAGTATTCTTGTTATCTCGTCACGTGAGAACCCCTCACGTGGAATTACCAGTATAGTGTCATCACCGGCAATGGTTCCAAGTATTGCTCCTGTGGTGTCACGGTCTATATCAGCTGCTATGCCGCCAGCATACCCTGACTTGGTTTTAATTACAGCAAGCTGACCCGAGAACTCAAGTGAATTCACCCCTATGCGTTTAGGCTCTGAACTCTTGGCCTGGAATGAGCTGATAGGCACTATGTATCTGTATTCACCCTGAGCCGTAAGTGTCTTAGATATTTTCAGCCTCTTAAGGTCACGTGAAAGGGTTGCCTGTGTAAGGTTGAATCCATTGTCTTTCAATATGTTAAGCAACTCTTCCTGACTTGATACATTGTTCTCCATACAGAACTGACGTATCAGTTTCATTCTATCAGCCTTGTTCTTCATAAATGAATAAATATTCAGTTTGTTGCAAATTTTGTGCAAAATTATGCAAAAAAAAGTAGGAAAACAAAGGTTTCCCTACTTTTTTATACTCTTTAATCAATAATTTATTTATACCTGAACGTGTATGAGATCCTTAACTCCGCTCAGGATGACGTGCGAATATTATTTAAAAGACTGGAAGAGGCTTGTAAGTGAGCTTACTGCGCTTGCTGTGTTAGCCACTGTATTTGCGGTACCAGCAACAGAAGAACCTATGTTCTGGAAGCTGCTGAGATCCATGTTTGTAAGTGATGTAATAGTGTTATCTACATTAGAGTTTGTGATAAGTGATGTAGCGCTTGAAACCATACCAAGAGCAAAATCCTTGTAGAAAGCCTTATCCTTATAGTTATCTTTAATCTGAGCTACGCTTGTTGCAAGTGTGGCTGCGTTAAGGATGTTGTTCATGTTGGTCATATCAAGTTTGCCAGCTGACTTGTAGTTGCTGTAAAGATTCTTGATAGAAGTACCAGCAGAAGCACCAGCCTGACCAGCGGTAGAAGAAGGAGCACCAGCAAGAGCGCTCATTACTGTACTGGCGATGTCAGAAGATGATGTAGAAGAAGATGAAGACTTAGATGAGCCACAGCTTGTAAGAGCTACAGCAAAGATTGCACACAGTGCAACAGAGAAAAATTTAGTTTTCATAATTAATATTGTTAAAGTTTATAGTAAACCACTTTATTAAACACACTGCAAAAATAGTAATAATTTTTTTATCTTTTAACTTTCAACTTTCAATTTTATTCACTTCGTTCATCAACACGTCAACTCTCAACTAATTAAATAATTTTTCCATTCATCTCCGTAATTCTATCCACCTCACCCTCTTTGAACTGCTCCGGATAGATTACGATGAAGCTGTTGTTCTTGACACGCTTTGAGAGCGTGGTAAGCAGAGTGTCAAAGCCGTCAGTGTATGACAAACTGTGCTTTCTGGCCGCGATAACAATAAGCAGGTCATTGTCTGCGAGCTCACTGAGAGGCTTGTCAAGAGAGAACTCTGTCTGAATCTTAAGCACAGGCTGTATGTTTCTGCTGCGCTTGCGCATCTCCCTGCCAAAAGCTGAGAGCACCTCCTTAGGTGCGTTAATCTGCACGCTGGCGCCAGCCTGTGACGCAATGGTTGAAACACTGTAGCACCACTTGCGGAAACCGCTCTCACGTTCCGCATCGGCGGTGGCAAGGAGAATAATCCTTCCAGTGGTTGACAGCGGCTGCACGGAAGAGAGCACATAGACCATTCTGTTCACCTTCTCAAGAATGGTGTCCATCATGGAACCAAACACAGCGTCAGAAATTTTTGACCTTGGATTGATACCCATTACAGCGTCTGAAATGTTCTTTTCCAGTATCACATTTGTAATACCACTGGCTGTATTGAGGTCATAACGCTTAATCTTTTTCACCCTATTATCCGATGCAGCTCCAAGGTAGGCCGCCCTCTCAAGCAGCTTGTCTATCTCCTCTGAGTGCTTCTCATCAATTTTATCATACCCCACCACGTTAAGGGCGTAAATAGGCTGCTTGTACTTGCGGTCATTAAGCAGCACAGCCAGTTCCATAAGCCTCTCCAGTGTGGACGGGTTTGAAACAGAGAGCATTATTCGCATCTCTGAACGGTACGCCGATGTCCGCTCCAGTTCCGTATTTGAACTTACTGCCAGCTTTTTGGCGGAACGCTCCGTTATAATTGAACTTATAACGCAGGTGATTAGAATCATGACAACAGTGCCGTTAAGAATCTCCTCTGTAAGAAGCCTTACCTGCGAGCCGGCAGCGGTCACACCCACTATTGTGTTGTACGCTAACATCACGGCAGCCAGTGAGCTTGCCGCCTGCGCGTTACTGAGGCCGAATATCATGTTACCCTCCACTCTCTCCATCTTGTATATTAGACGTGTGATGTGGGCAGCGGCATACTTGGCAAATGTGGCCACCACTGTCATCACAGCCGCCACTAAAAGGGTAAGATGCCCCTTGAACACTATCTCCACATTAATTATCATTCCCACGCTTATAAGGAAGAACGGAATGAAGATGGCGTTACCCACAAAGTTTATCCTATTCATAAGAGGGGAGCGCTTAGGGATAAGCCTGTTCAGCGATATACCAGCCATGAACGCACCTATAATATACTCCACGCCTGCTATCTTGGCAAGGAAGGAGGCTAAGAACACCAGTGCCAGCACAAATATGTACTGAAGGATATCATCGGCGTAGTGTTTGAAGAACCAACGAGCCAGCAGCGGGAATATATACATTACCACAAAGCCGTAGATGCCTATGGATATTATGAATCTTACCCAGAACATCCACCCCATGCTGCCTTTCACTATCTCAAGCATTATGGCAAGCACAAGAAGTGAGAGTATTACAGCCACCATGGTACCACCCACAGTGATGGTGACTGAGCGGGTGCGGCTCACACCAAACCTGGTGACCACAGGGTACGCTATAAGTGTGTTTGAAGCGTACATACTCGCCAAAACCACGGCTGAGTATATTGAGTATTTAATAAGCTCGCCCTCTGAAGCATCGCCGGATATCCACGTAATGGGCACGCCCCCTGACATCCTAGTGTATATGAAATACATCAGGTACACACTTGTGAGTATACCCAAAATCATAGGTATGAAGAAGGTGAGCAGACCAAACACAAGACTCTTGTTGCGGTTGTGCAGGAAGTCATTCATGTCCATGTCTATACCAGCCACAAACATGATGTAGAGCATTCCCACCTGACCGAACAGGCGGAAACTGCTGTCATGGTCAAGCAGACCGAATCCAAATGGCCCCAGTATCACACCGGCAAGAATAAGGCCGACGATGTGGGGGATGTGCAGCTTGTTGAAAATCATGGGAGAGAGCAGAATGATTAGCAGCACCAGTGAAAATATCAGCACCGGGTCTGATATCGGCAAACTAAACATTCCTATAAACTCATCCATGAAATCCATTCGGTAGTATTAACTGCGTGTCTGTCCGTTTCCGTTTATGAGCCACTTGTATGTGGTAAGTTCTGGCAGGGCCATAGGGCCTCGTGCGTGCAGTTTCTGTGTGCTTATGCCTATCTCAGCACCCATGCCAAACTGAGCTCCGTCTGTAAAGCTGGTTGGAGCGTTCACGTATACACACGCTGCATCCACTTCCTTCTGGAACTTGACGGCAGATGACTCATTCTCTGTTATAATGCACTCACTGTGCTTTGAGCTGAAGCGTGCAATATGCTCCAGTGCCTCGTCAAGTGACTCCACGGTCTTAAGACCCATGCGGTAATCCATAAACTCCTTACCAAAGGTGTTCTCATTAGCCTTTTCAAGCAGATTATCTGGATATTTGCCCATAAGGAATGTGTATGCCTTAGCGTCAGCCTCTATCACCACATTCTTTTCCGCCAGCGGTTTGCAAATTTCTGGCAGATCTGACAGGCGTTTGCTGTTTATAATAAGGGTGTCAAGCGCGTTGCATACGCTAACACGGCGGGTCTTGGCGTTTGCAATAATGGCAGTACCCTTGGCAAGGTCTGCATCGGCGTCATAATAGGCGTGAACCACACCGGCACCTGTCTCAATTACAGGCACTTTGGAGTTCTCACGCACAAACTTGATAAGACCTGCACCGCCTCTCGGAATTATAAGGTCCACATAGCCTACAGCATCCATAAGCTCGGCAGTAGCCTCACGGCCGGCAGGCATAAGGGTTATTATGTTAGGGTCAAGACCATGAGCCTCAAGCACACCCTTTATGAGTTCAACTATCGCAAAATTTGAATTATATGCGTCTGTACCGCCCTTCAGCACACAAACATTACCGCTCTTAAGGCACAGAGAGAATACATCAAAGCTAACATTAGGGCGAGCCTCATATATTATTCCTATAACGCCAAAAGGAACTGAGCGTTTCACAAGGTGCAGACCGTTAGGCAGTGTGCGCTCCTCCAAAACCTTGTCAAGCGGGCTTGGCAGAGTGGCAACCTTGCGCATGTCAGCAGCTATGCCTTTTATGCGCTCCTCTGTGAGCATAAGACGGTCATACATAGGGTTTGACTTATCCATCTTAGCCAAATCCTGCTCATTTGCCTTTAACAGCAGAAATGAGGCAGCCTCAGCGGCATCCGCCACATCAAGCAGCACACTGTTAATATCGTCGCCAGATACACGATTAAGTCTTCTTGAAGCCTCAAGGGCCAGTTCTTTCCAATTTTCCATAATTTTAACCTTTAATTTACCCAAAGATAGTCATAAAGCACCGCTGGACGAAGGCCTTTTTTCCCGATGGATTGAACCATTTTTCTACTATCATACTGAGCCTTGCCAACACCTACCACACTACCCTCTTTGTCTTTGATATTTATAATATCACCCCTCTCAAAATCACCTTTTACATCAGTTATTCCCACAAACAGAATGGATGAAGCCTTGTCAGAGAGGAGCACATCACGGGCGTTGTCATTTATAACAAGCTCACCTTTTGCAAAACTCTCACTATGGGCAATCCACTTCTTTACGCTTGAAACCTCACGCTTGCTTGGCAGGAAAACCGTGCATACCTGATCTCCCTCTCCACTGAGCAGCGATGTAAGAATTCCGTCCTTCTTGCCGTTTGCTATAATCACGGTGATACCCTCAGCCGCCACCTTACGGGCGATGTTTGTCTTGGTGAGCATACCGCCGCGCCCGAATGAGGACTTGGAGGTCTGTATATACTTGCTTAAATCCTGGTCCACCGCCACCTCTCTTATGACCTGCGATGCCGGGTCCTTAGGGTCTCCTGTGAATATGCCGTCTATATTGCTGAATATTATCAGAGCCTCGGCATCCATCATCGTGGCCACAAGACCTGAGAGTTCGTCATTATCTGTGAACATAAGCTCAGTAACAGAGATAGTGTCATTCTCATTAATTATAGGAATAACCCCATGCTGCAAAAGCTGTGCTATGCAATTCTTCTGGTTAAGGTAGTGGCCGCGTGTGGAAAGGCTCTCCTTAGTGGTAAGCACCTGTCCGCAGTAGATACCATGCTTTAGGAAAAGCTCATAGTACTCGTTTATGAGCCTTGCCTGCCCTATTGATGAGAATATCTGGCGTGCAGATACAGGATCCGGCTCTTTCTCCAGTTTCAGCGCACTTCTGCCAGAGGCCACAGCACCTGAGGAGATTAGAATAACCTCAATGCCTGCTGCGTGCAGTGCCGCCACCTGTTCAACAAGTGACGCCATGCGGTCTGTGTCAAGCGTGCCGTCCTTATGAGTCAGCACATTACTTCCTATCTTTATTGCTATGCGTTTGAAACGGAACATTACTGTTTGTCTTTATTACGTATCTCCACTCTGCGTATCTTGCCGCTGATGGTCTTTGGAAGTTCATCCACAAACTCCATCACACGCGGATACTTGTACGGAGCGGTCTCCCTCTTCACATAATCCTGAAGCTCCTTTATAAGAGCCTCGCCAGCCTGAGCCTTGTATGCAGGGGCAAGCACTACAGTGGCTTTAACCACCTGACCACGTATAGGGTCTGGAACGGCTGTTATGGCACACTCAACCACAGCAGGGTGTGACACAAGGGCGCTCTCCACCTCAAACGGGCCAATGCGGTAACCTGATGACTTGATAACGTCATCATTTCTACCCACAAACCAGAAGTAGCCGTCCTCATCACGCCAAGCCTCGTCTCCAGTGTGATATATGCCGTTATTCCATGCGTCGTACGTCTTCTGCTCATCCTTTAGATAGCCCTTGAAGAGTCCGCAAGGCTTATCATCGGGGTTGGCCATGATAACAATCTCACCACGTTCACCCACCTCGGCAGGTTTGCCGTCATCCTTGATAATTGTAACATTGTATGCCGGATTAGGGCGTCCCATTGAGCCTGGCTTTGGCTCCATCCAAGGGGTGGTAAGCACTGTACAGGTGGTCTCAGTCTGGCCAAAACCCTCTCTCAACTTAACACCTGTGAGCTTGTAGAACTCCTCATAAACACTCGGGTTAAGAGCCTCACCGGCTATGCAGCACCACTTGAGTGAAGAGAGGTCATACTTTGTTATATCCTCTTGTATCATAAAGCGGAAGATGGTAGGAGGGGCGCAGAATGATGTAATCTTGTACTCCTCTATCTTCTTAAGCATGTCAGCAGGGGTGAACTTCTCATGGTCATATACAAATATGGTGGCTCCGGCTATCATCTGTCCGTAAAGTTTGCCCCATACCGCCTTGCCCCAGCCTGTGTCTGCCACGGTCAGGTGCAGGCTCTCCTCAGTGAGGTTATGCCAGTAACTGCCAGTAATAATATGTCCGAGCGGATATAGGAAGTCATGCGCCACCATCTTAGGCTCACCTGTAGTACCCGATGTGAAGAATATCAGCATCACATCTGAGTTCTCATTAACCTTCTCCGGCCTTACAAACGGTGCGGCGTTCTCAATACCCTTGGTAAAATCTTCAAAACCTTCTGGAATGAGCGGACCCACGGAAATCACATGCTCAAGTGTAGGGCAGTCTGGCTTTGCCTCAGCCACATGGTCAAGCACAACCTTCTCTCCCACACACACTATAGCCTTGATGTCAGCCTCATGACAGCGGTAAACAATATCCTTGCCTGTAAGCAGGTGGGTGGCAGGGATGACCACAGCACCAATCTTGTGCAGTGCCAGTATTGAGAACCAGAATTCATATCGGCGTTTAAGAATTAGAAGCACTTTATCACCCTTACCTATACCAAGGCTCATAAAATATGACGCAGTGCGGTCTGTCTTATCCTTAAGGTCAGCGTACGTAAAATCTATGTGCGCACCGTGGTCATTTGTCCAGCACATGGCACGCTTTGTGGGGCTCTCAGCAGCCCACGCATCAAGTACATCGTAGCCAAAATTAAAATTCTCAGGAACCTTTATCTTAAAGTTCTGTTCAAAGTCAGCCTGTGACGTGAACTGAGTCTTTTCTACAAATCTTTCTAACATATCCTATAGTATTATTATCATAACCTCTTCAAGTGTTATCTCTTTACCGTCAATGCTCAGCAGCATCCTGCCCTTCTCCACCAGGTTGAACTCCTGGCCTGGGTGTGAGTTCAGATGCATAGGGGCGTCGCTTGGATCCACTGTAACCAGGAACGGAGTGGCTTTGGCGCCACGGAATCCGCCTGCAAGATCACGGTACTTGTACGCCTTGCTGCGCTCCACTGATATACCGCCACCCTTGCGGGTTACAAAATAGGTCTGGGCATGGGTCTCATCGCCGTTAATAAGAACCGCTGTGTCAATGCCAAACACCTGACCCACCTTGCACAGGTAGTTCATTGGTATGTCCGCATTGCCGCTTTCATATAGATTGTACTGATCTTCAGTAATATCCGTCTTGGCAGCCATCTCAGAGGCGGATATCTCCAGAGCGTCACGCAATCCGTGAAGTCTCTGAGCAATCTCACTAATCTGCTGATTTATCATAACTTACAGTTTTAGATGTAACAAAATGTTAAAATCAATTTACAAAAAACAGCCGTTTTTGCATATTTGGGACAAAGGTATAAAAATACTTTTAAAAAAATTACTACCTTTGCGCCCTATTATTTGATTAATGTACAAAAAGTTAATGTTACGCAAACTATTACCAGTTATGGCTGCCGCTATTATAAGCCTTTTAGCGTCAGCGCAGACAGAGCCCATAAAGTATGGTGATTTTGAGAGCTGGACCACACGTGACGTAAAGGAGTCAGGCCTTATTGGAGGCAATACTAAGACTATCTACGTGGTAGGACCTGACAGGCACATTCCAAAGGACAGCCTTGCACCATACAAATATTCAGAGAACACAATATGGACATCTTCAAATGTGTACGCCAAAGTGGCGGGCATAGTAAAGGCTAGTAATACAGTAAGACCTGAGCCGCGCGGCGACAACGGCACATGCTGCCGCCTTGAGACAAAGATTGACGGTATCAAGGTGCTCGGCCTCATTAATGTGAACGTCCTTGTTTCAGGCAGTATCTTCTTCGGCCAGACTCTGGAGCCGATAAAGAGTTCAAATGACCCCTACTGCAATCTTGACTTCGGCGTGCCTTTTAACCGCAAACCAAAAGCCTTAGTACTTGATTACAAGTGTCTTATCTCACAGAACAACTTTGTGGAGAAATGGCCGGGCATAGGGCACAAGACCATAGACGGCATACAAGACCAGGCAGAGTTCTGGGTATATCTGCAGAAACGTTGGGAGGATCCAGACGGCACCATACACGCCCTGCGCATAGGCACAGCCCGTGAGCGTCTTGACCATGACGTGCCGGAGTGGCAGAACGGCCACAGAGTGGAAATCCATTACGGCGATATCTCCAAGACAGATTATTTCAAAGCCTATATGGCTCTTAACGGCCCGTACAGAGCCATGAACAGCAAAGGCAAGATTGTCCCTATAATAGAGGAGGGTTGGGGCACCGCCCTTGACACCCCTACACACGTCATTGTGATGATAACGGCAGGCAACCAGGGCGCCTTCATAGGCACACCGGGCAACACTCTATGGGTGGACAACATTCAATGGGAATTCTAAAATAAAATAAAGTTATGCACCTTAGTCTTGAAAATTTCAACTTCCTGCTCTTTATAATGGGCGTAGTGGGGCTCGTGGTATTCGTATGCCTCTATTTTGTAGAGGCCGGCTACGGCAAAATGATTAGTGAAAAATGGGGCCCTGCCATCAACAACAAAGCAGCATGGGTGGTTATGGAGTGCCCAGTGTTCTTTGTAATGCTCTATCTATGGGCCACATCTGAACGCACATGGGAGATAGCCCCTCTGGTTATGTTCCTTATATTCCAGACCCACTATTTCCAGCGCTCGTTCATATTCCCAATGCTACTTAAGGGCAAGAGCAAGATGCCTATCTTCATCATGCTTATGGGCGTCACCTTCAACCTTATAAACGGTTACATTCAAGGCTACTGGATATTCTATCTTTCGCCAGCTGACATGTACACAATAGACTGGTTCCTCACCCCGATGTTTATCATAGGCACCTGCATTTTTATAGCAGGAATCTGCATAAACCTGCACTCAGACCACGTTATACGCAATCTGCGCAAGCCTGGTGACACCAAGCACTATCTGCCAAAGGATGGAATGTACAAGTATGTATGCTCCGCAAACTACTTTGGTGAGATTCTGGAGTGGCTGGGCTGGGCCATACTCACATGGTCTTGGGCTGGTCTTGTATTCTTCTGGTGGACATGCGCCAACCTGGTGCCAAGAGCTAATGCCATCTACAAGAAATACAAGGAGGAGTTCGCCGATGAATTTGATGAGAAACGTTTAAAGAGAGTTATACCATTTATCTATTAATTATGAGTAAGCTGTTCACCCCCTTTAAGTTAGGGCCTATAACACTGAGGAACAGAACTATCCGTTCCGCTGCATTTGAGAACATGGCGTATAATAACTCGCCATCAGAGGATTTGTTCAACTACCATACAAGCGTAGCCAAGGGCGGCATTGGTATGACAACCGTAGCCTACTGCGCAGTTAACAAGAGCGGTGTATCATTTAATGCTCAGCTCTGGATGCGTCCTGAGATTATTCCTGATTTGAAGAAACTCACTGACGCCATCCACGCAGAGGGTGCCAAGGCAAGCATTCAGCTTGGTCACTGCGGTAACATGACACACTTCTACACCTGTGGTTGCATGCCAGTAGGTGCATCAAGCGGATTTAACCTATACTCCCCTACCATTGTACGCGGTCTCAAGGTTCCTGAGATAAAGGCGCTTGTAAAAGACTTTGGCAAGGCAGTGGATATGTGCCGTGAGGCTGGTTTTGACTGCGTTGAGATTCACGCAGGCCACGGATATCTCATATCCCAGTTTATATCTCCGTACACAAACCACCGCAAGGATGAGTACGGCGGCAGCCTTGAGAACCGTATGCGCTTTATGAAAGAGGTTCTTGCTGAGGTTATGGAGCACGCCAAGGATGATATGGCTGTGGTTGTAAAGACCAATATGTTTGACGGCTTTAAGAGCGGTATGCAACTGCCAGACTGCATCACAGTGGCTAAGGAGATAGAGAAGGCCGGAGTGCACGGCATTGTTCTCAGCGCCGGTTTTGTGAGCAAAGCCCCTATGCACGTTATGCGTGGCGCAATGCCTCTCAAGACCCTCGGCCATTATATGGACCCATGGCGCTACTGGTGGCTGAAACTCGGATTGAAGATAGCCGGCCGCCTTATGATACCTACCGTTCCTTTCAAGGAGACATACTTCCTTGAGGATGCCAAGAAGTTCCGTGCAGAAATCAAGTGCCCGCTCGTATATGTGGGTGGTGTGGTTAGCCGTGCAAACTGCGAGACAGTGCTTGACAGCGGATTTGAGCTTATCCAAATGGCTCGTGTGCTCGTTAATGACCCTGCCTTTGTAAACCACATGAAGGAGTCAGATGAGAGCTACCACAGCACCTGCAAGCACTCTAACTACTGCATTGGCCGTATGTACACTCTTGAAATGAAATGCCACCACTGCGTGGAGAACCTGCCTAAGAAACTCCAGAAGGAGATTGAAGAGGCGGAGAAGAACCTCTGATCAGATAAATTCTAAATATCTTTTATAAAAGAAAACCTCTCCAAAAGTGGAGAGGTTTTCTTTGTTATATCACCCTTTCAAATGTCATAGGGAACGCAGCCTTGTAGAGAATGGTTCCATCGGCGTTTTCCACCACCTCATCCCAAGGAGATTGCTCCTCACCGCATATTTCACGGAACTCTTCTGAATTAATCAGAATCTTGCCGTCCTCCTCTTTCCACTCTTTTGATTCTACTGTAAAGAGACCGTCAGGTCCAAGCGCCTCCTTCTCCTCATCACTCAGTTCATCCATTGACATTCCCTCTGGTAGCGGAATCTTGTGAATAAACTGTCCGTCTTCTGTAAACTCATAGATGGCTGTACCCATCATGCGCTCTTCACTGTCCTCGCTCTCAAGGAACTGCTCACGTGTCTTAATCACTTTTTTTGGAGCATCATTCTCTATTTCAATGTACTCCATGGCCTTTAATTGCCATTTACCTAAAAATTTCATAATTATGTAGTTGTTTGTAAGTTATTCATAATCTCATCATAGTTGCAGGAGAGATACTGAGTATTCTACAAATTTCACCTGCTACACGTAGAGAGGGCTCTGATTTGCCCGCCACAAAATCACTAATCCTTGAAGGGCTTAGTCCAAGTTCTATCGCCAACTGTTTTTGTGTCATGTTCTTCTCTGTCAACGCGTCAGAAATAACTTCTGCTACAGAAGGCTTCTCTATTGGGAAATGCTCTTTCTCGTATTCTATAACAATATCAGACATCAAAGACAATTCTATTGCCAGTGGATCATTTCTACTTGCATCATCTGTTATAGGAAGAAGTTCTTCGATTCGTTTAAGTGCAAAGTTGTACTGTTTTTCAGAAATTGCTGTCATCTTGTTAAATAATTAAATAGTTGAACAATCTATTTTGTCATAATCCTTGTGAGTGCCTACCCAACGTATAAAAACATATCCCATCACAAACTTTATTACTACAACAAGCCTGTATTTGTTTCCATGAATGTTGAAAACATAGTGCTGATTCCCCACATAATCTGCAGAAGGAAAATCTTCCCTAATTTCATTAAAATTTGCCCATTGTGCATCCTCAACAACCTCATACCACCGTTCAAGGGAAGCTTTAGATTGATTATTCCCTGGGGCATTATAAAACTCGACCAATTTTCTGTGAGATACAATTCTCATATCATTTACATGATTTAGCAACAGATAGATAATGCAAAAATACAAATAAATTCTGGAAAATAAAATTTTTTCCGTGTTTTATCGCGAGTAATCAAACAAGAGGCTGGGGTTCTTACTATATTCAATCGAAATAGAGCATGTTAAAATTTTTTAGTATCTTTGCAACTGCTGCGTTGTCTTTTATTGTTAAAAGACTGTTAAATAACGTGGCTGACATATTTAAGGCGTTTGCTAACGCTTTGTTTTGACGTTCTGAAATCCTGGAAAAATTTCAAATTCTCATCAAAAACAAGGCAACGTAAATGTCCCGTAGGTGTGTTATACTCAGAATGACCTATTCTCATACAAATGAGAATAGTGTTGTTACGTGTTATACATATCGGCGTGGGGCTATGCGTTGCTCGTTTCGATGGGATGGGCAATTCCAGGAGCCTCAGAACGTGAACCGAGCAATAGTCTGGGCTTCACGCTTTTTATTTAATTTGAACTAATACGGGGAAATAGAAGTCCTTTCCTTGTCATTTAAATAATTATGACAACTTCTTTAAGGGCTTTTCTACGCAAGTCAGCATCCTCTACATGGACCATCTTCATTCTTTTAAGTGTTGTGTTGTTCATTAAAATTATGTATTTCCATTGGTTCACATTTCACAGTGTTTTGTTATCATCTATATATCATAATCCATCAGAATTTTTCAGGTTTTGGGGAGGTAAAGTTGCTCCTATATTGTTTTTAAGCAGTTTTGTCTTTCTAACAAAACGTCATTGGTGGACTGTTTTTTTGAACATTATTGTTGATATCTGGATAATCTCTAACGTATTTTATTTTAAAGCTAATGGATTCTTTCTCTCATATGAATCTATTAAGTTGATTGACAATATGAGTGGATTTTGGGATTCTTTATATTCATATATGAGTCTGGATATGTTGTTGTACCCTTTTTTAACCATTGTATTTTCTATAATTATATACCACTCTAAAAGCGCGCAAAAAACAAGGCCTTTGTTGTTCTGTATTTTTATGACGTGTAGTTTAGTTGTTTCTTTCATTGACACTATATTATACAGAGAATTTGAAAAGACATGGAATGGTAGTGGAGTCGGAAAGGAAATAGGAGAAACAATGTTAGCTGGCGAACAATACCATTATTTCTTCCCATTTGCTCATGTATATTTCTTTGCTAGGGTAGAAACGTGTACAGATTATAATGCATGGTCAAAACTTTATGTTAAAGAACAATCTGTTGTCAGTTTTTTTCCTGCTATGCTAATTTATAACATATTAAGTCCGTCAGGGGACATAATTGACCTAACAACGGAACAAGAAGAAAAAATAGCTCAAAGGATAAATACAACATCTAAGGTATGTACACCGTCAAATAATGTTGTCTTCATATTGTTTGAAAGTCTTGAATCGTGGGCTCTTCATGATGTTGTAGGTTATAATTATATGCCGTATTTAAGCAATATTATTAATAGAGACAATGTGCTCTACTGTGATAAGATAAAACCACAAGTAGCACATGCAAATTCTGCCGATGGACAACTAATTGATGTGACAGGCCTCCTTCCTATAACTGATGGGGCAACATGCAGATTATATGGAGCAAACAAATATCCCAGTTACGCAGAATGTTTTAACTATTCTGCAATAGTAAATCCTGCTAAAGGGATGTGGAATCAGGAAATAGTTACATACAATTACCAGTTTAAAGAATTGATTGAACCTATTAATGGCAGTGAATGGGGTGGAGATAAAGGCTTGTTAGACAATATGTTCAACTATATTGATAGTGTTGGGGAGCCATTTTGCGTGCTAGGAATAACAGTATCATCACATGTTCCCTTTACTAGAGGGGAAACGCATCCTAAGCATATTATTGATGGAATGCCTCCTATAATGTCCGCATACCTTAACTGTCTTTCTTATACGGATTCCCTTATTGGTGTCTTTATCGATAAAGTTAAAGAAACTGATAAATATAGTAATACCACTTTCGTGATATCGGGTGATCATACAATATTGAGGAGTGAGAATAAAGATATCGACAATTTTGCTAAAGACAACAGAATTGACATGCAAACAACCAAAACATACACTCCGCTCATAATATTATCACCTTTGATAAAGGGTAATATTACAATTAACGAGCCTTGTTATCAAATGGATATCTACCCAACAATACTAAGTCTGATCAAATGTGATAATTATTATTGGAGGGGATTGGGAGTTAACTTGCTAAAAATAGAAGCATTAACTAATAGACAGATAATCGAACAGGATGCCATGAAGCTTTCGGATCTAATTATTCGAAGCAACTATTTTGAACGATACTATACCCATGTATCTGCGGATTCTTTACAGTAGTCTGAACGTTTTGCGGTGATAGGGGGAGATTCCATGCTCCGCTATCGCCGCACGATGTTTTTTTGTGGGATAGCCCTTGTTAATGTCCCAGCCGTAGACGGGGTACTCAGCGGCAATGGAGTTCATATAGTCATCACGATATGTCTTGGCGAGCACTGATGCTGCCGCTATTGACATGTATTTGCCATCCCCCTTCACTATTGTGTTATACGGTATGCCTGTGGTGTTATAGAAGCGGTTACCGTCAATAATTAGATACTCCGGCTTTACTGAAAGCGCGTTAATTGCTCTTGTCATGGCAAGAAATGAGGCCTTAAGTATGTTTATGCGGTCTATCTCCTCCGCCGTCACCACTCCAACCGCCCAGGCAATGGCGCTGCTCTCAATTATTGGGCGCAGTTCATATCTCTGTTTCTCTGTAAGCTGTTTGGAGTCATTAAGGAGGTCATTGCTGAAATCAGGCGGCAGAATAACTGCGGCGGCATATACGGAGCCTGCCAGACAGCCACGGCCAGCTTCATCACAGCCGCACTCTATCACACCCTCTTTGTAGTATGGTAACAGCATATCAGAACTTATAAATTACATTTCCAACCACCTCTCCCACTTTGCCGAGGGTTTCTGCGAATATATTGGCTGGGGTGTCACGCTGCGTATGCCATGTGGCAGGGAATCCTTGCCCTGGAACAAAGTGAATTATATCAATGCAGGGAATCCCTGCTATTTTGTTAATGTAGTAGTGATCATCAGTGATGCCTCCGCCTGCTGAGTTCACAAACATATCTCCGTAGCCTAATCTCTCAGCCTCCTTCCAAACTAAGTCAACAAAGTCCTTGGCATAATAGTCTGAGACTTGATCCCTATAGAACAGAGCGTCAGGGGCGCCCACCATATCAAGTAGAATTCCAAAACGGTATCTCTTCCCGCTGTTTTTAACACTTTTCGCCCAATACTGGGAGCCAAGGCAGAAACTGTTCTCCACCTCACTCACGCCGTAATCCTCTGCATCAAGGAATATGAAATCCACTCCTGCCTTTATAGAATCCCACTCAATAGTGCGTATAAGTTCCAGCATTACCGCCACACCGCTGGCACCGTCATTTGCGCCGAGCACAGGCTGCTCTGAGTCCTCTTTAAGAAGCTCCTCGTCGCACCAAGGGCGGCTGTCATAATGTGCAGCCACAAGTATACGGTTAACCCGCTCAGGGTGCAAGGATGCTATTATATTTGTGCTTTTCAGTACAGAGCCTTCGTAGGCTTTAAGGTCTGCGGCCTGAAGTGACACAGTGGCCCCTAATCTCTCAGCAGTGGCGGCTATATACTCCTTGCACTCTTCATGGGCAGGAGTGTTCATGACACGCGCCCCCATGTCTGTCTGGCGTGTGAGAAAAACATAGCAACTATCAGCGTTAAAGGCCCTATAGCGTGGCTTGCCGCTTGCCGTGTTGCTGTTTTGGCTATCTGTGTTACACGATGCAAGCAGTGCAACCGTAACAAACATGAGTGTGATAATCCGTTTCATTTTCTAAAAAACGCTATTATAAGTGTGGCAGTCACATAAAAAGGATAGACGATACTTACAGGAAGAATGTATTGTATCAGCTTTGTTTTTTCAATTTTATATGCCGTTACACCAAGTATAATAAAATCTATAATAATCTTTACAAGCCATATATATAGTAACTGAGGGAGGAAAATGGCTCCTATTAAGGCAGCTATAAGAGAGGCTTGTATCATAACAGTTATCAAACCTGCGGCTATTATCTCCCAATCTGTATAATTCGGGGCCTTGCCCGCCCAGCGGGTTCTTTGCCTGATAAACCCTCCAATGCTGTCTGAGCCGTTTGTAACCACTATGGCGCTATTGGAAACTACTGGTGAAATGGGCAGTTTCTGTTTCTTCATGGCCTCAAGCAGATACATATCTCCGCCGTTGTCAACCCCCTGGGGCATATACTCATTTGCCTTTATATAAGCGTCTTTTGTAAAGCCTAAATTCGCGCCTCCGCACATTAGAGGGTGACCAAGTGCCGCACTGCCGAGTGTCACAGCCTCAATGCTCAGAAACTCAGTGGCCTGAAGCGGATGTGAGTCATCTATCGCCACAGGGCCTATCAGCATAGCTGCACCTGTCTCTTCAAACTTTTTTACCATACATTCCACCCATGTGGCAGGTGGCTGGCAGTCCGCATCGGTGGTGAGAATAAGGGCGTTACCATTCTCCACTGACATTATTGCCTCCCGCATGGCAGCCTCCTTCCCCACGTGCTCTTTCCTGAGTATATGGAAATGGCTGAGGCTATGTTCGCTAATGTAGCTTTGAGCCCTGCTGAAGGTGGCATCGACGGAGCCGTCATCTATCAGATAGAAAGAGAAATCACCGTATGTCTGGGCTTTCATGGCCTCAAGCAGAGCCGTCACGTTTTGCTGCTCATTATAGGCACAGACAATAATGATTGGTCTAATCATATTGATGCGGTTAGAGAATTGCCCGTGAGGGTGAGTATGAGGCTTATCAGGGCTATTACAAATATAAGGGTGCCTGTAATTTTATTGAGAATCCAGAGACCGCGTATATTGAACTTGTTATGGAAAGTGCTGGCTATAAGCGTTATGGTGAACCACCATGCCGTGGAGCCTGCAAGAACGGCAAGCATGCCAAGAACCACCTCCCACCAGCCTGCCGGCTCAACCAAAAACTCCATACGGGCGTAGAGACCGAGGAACAGGAATATCATAAGAGGATTGGTTATGGTGAGCGCAAAGGAGGTGAGATACTCCTGGAAGTAGGTGGTGCTGCTTGTACTCTGGCGCTTGCGCAGCCCTTTTGTAGGGTTCTGGAAAAATATGAATATACCAAACGCCATAATGACAATGGCACCTATAAGTTGAATCAGGAATTCATGCTGCTGAATAAAGTCCATAACAAAAGAGAGGCCGAAGAGAGCTATCAGGGCATAGACAAAGTCTGAGCTTGCAGCACCCAGTCCGGAGATAAAACCAGTCTTGCGGCCGTTCTGAAGGGTTCTCTGGATGCACAGAATAGCTATAGGACCTACTGGTGCCGAGGTACAGAGCCCTATAATGAAGCCTTGTGTTATTGTACTAAGAAGCATATTGAAACACAAAGATAATAAATCTCATTAAAGAAGACAATTTTTTTTGTATATTTGCACAGATGATAACGGAAAAGAGAAAAAGATATTTTGTTTCTGACGCTCATTTAGGCAGTCAGGCTTTCAATTTTTGTGACAGGGAGAGAGAGCTGAAACTTGTCAGATTTCTTGACTTTGCAAAGGCTGACGCTTCTGACATCTATTTTCTGGGTGACATTTTTGACTTCTGGTATGAGTACAACCACTACGCACCTAAAGGCTTTACAAGGCTGCTTGGCAAGATGTCTGAACTGGCCGACGGCGGTATAAGACTCCATTTCTTCAAGGGCAACCATGATTTGTGGACCTTCGGCTATCTTGAAAAGGAGATTGGCATGAAGGTGTACGGAGATTATGACATTCAGGAGTTTGACGGTAAGAAGTTCTTCATCAGCCACGGCGATATGGTGGGTTACCGCCCGCTGTCAGTGCGCATAATGCAGGCATTTTTCCACAACCGTTTCATTCAGTGGCTCTACAGCACAATTCATCCCTCCATCAGCATGAAATTCGGCCTCTGGTGGTCAAAAAGCAACCGCCTTGGCCGTCACACCCAGGAGAGTGCTAAATACTTTGGTGAGGACAAGGAGTACCTTGTGCAGTTTGCCAAGGAGACACTCAAGAAAGACCCTACAATAGACTTCTTTATATTCGGACACCGCCACGTACTTCTTGACCTGATGCTTAAAGACAAGAAGCGTGTGGTCTATCTTGGAGACTGGATAGACAAATACTCCTACGGCGTATGGGACGGGGAGAACTTTACCTTAGAGTTCTTTGAAGCGGAGGAATAAAAAGCCCTGACTTTCTGTTGAAAATCAGGGTTTCTTATGTGGTGCCACCAGGAATCGAACCGGGGACACAAGGATTTTCAGTCCTTTGCTCTACCAACTGAGCTATGGCACCATTGCGGTTTGCGGGTGCAAAGATAGTGCAAATGAGAGCAAAAACCAAAAAAAATCAATCTTTTTTACAAAAAAGATAAAAATACTTCTCCAGCACTAGTCCAAATCAGACGCCTTACCTGTGTATTGAGGGGTGCGCTTCTCAAGAAATGCGTTAATACCCTCTGCGTAGTCTGCACCTCGGTAAACCTTGTCACGGAATGAGTTAATCTTTTCAAAATTCTCAGACGATATCACTGTGGCGGCACGTGACAGTATGCGGAACTGGCGCTTGATGGCGC
This sequence comes from uncultured Bacteroidales bacterium, assembly GCA_900316125.1. Taxonomy (GTDB): domain Bacteria; phylum Bacteroidota; class Bacteroidia; order Bacteroidales; family Paludibacteraceae; genus Enterocola. Next base: position 39,455 of record ONBO01000005.1, read on the forward strand.
TTATGGAGAGCACTGAGTTGCGGCGCAGCGGATTCAGGAAACGCTCCTCAAGCAGCTGCGGGAGCTCCTCAATAGGCGCAATGGCGTTAAGAAGACCTACGTTCAGCGCATCGGTGGCCTGTATAGGCATACCAGTGAAGAACATCTCACGAGCCTTGTTTATACCAAGCTGGTTAATGAAGTGCATGATACCTGAAGCGTTATAAGGGATACCTATCTTTGCCGGTGTAATGGCGAATGTGGCGGTGTCAACAGCCACTATCATGTCACATGAGAGGCACAGATCACAAGCACCGCCCCATACAGTTCCCTCTACATACGCAATAACTGGTATTGCCAGATCCTGAACCTTACGGAGAAGCCTCTCCATTGGCACATTATAGGCAAGCGGGTCATGTCCGTCTGTAGGCAGCTCCTTGATATTGTGTCCTGCACTCCAAACTCCGTGGCTTATCTGTGACTTAATCACAACTCCCACACATTCATTTTTATACGCAGCATCAAGAGCTTCACGCATCTCTGTGCACAGCTCCTCACTCAGACAGTTAAGATGCTGTGGGTCCTGCATCTCAATAAAGCAGATTCTGTCTTTAATTTCCGTTCCAATTACCATAGATTTATAAATTTTAATTCAACGATGCAAAGATAAGAAATTTTATTACTACTTTTGCAACACGCTAAAACAGTTGAGAGTTAGTAATTAAGGAGTTATGTGCAACTTTCAACTCTTAACTTTATTCACTTCGTTCATCAACACGTCAACTCTCAACTAAAAAATGTCATTATCAGAAATAAAAGCCCCTATCCAAGACTCGTTCCTACTGTTCCAAAGAACTTACAACGATGTCCTTAACTCTGCAAACCCATCACTTAACATTCTGCTGGAGCATACCAAGCAGAGCCAGGGCAAGCAGATGCGCCCGCTGCTGGTACTTCTTACCGCTGGAATTTGCGGTGGCATAACACAAAGCACAATACACTCCGCCGTGGCATTAGAGCTGCTGCACGCCGCATCGCTGGTGCATGATGACGTGGTGGATGACAGCAATGAAAGGCGCGGGATGCCATCTCTCAAAGCCATTTTTAATAACAAGGTTTCAATACTTGGTGGGGACTACATGCTCTCCACCGCCCTGCAGGAGGCTGCCAAAACAGAAAATGTGGGAGTCTTTAAGACTCTTGCAACCCTTGGCCAACAGCTATCTGAAGGTGAGATATACCAGATGGAGAACACCAAGCATAAGCTCTTTGATGAGAACGCCTACTTTAACGTGATACGCCATAAGACCGCAGCCCTGTTTGCCGCCTGTGGCAAGATAGGAGCCATAACATCAAACAACACTGATATGGAGAAGGAGCTGAGGGTCACAGCCTTAGGAGAGCAGATTGGGCTCTGTTTCCAAATCAAGGATGATATTTTTGACTTCAACCCTTCTGCCCAAACTGGGAAAACGGCATGCAAGGACCTGCTTGAGGGTAAGATAACGCTTCCGCTTATCTATGTCTACAATAACGCTGACACTACAGTTAAAACAGCCATTCTTTCAGCCCTTGACGAGGGCGATGTGAACTACCTGCAGAAGGCTGCCTGGGATATGGGCGGAATAGATTACGCTCAAAAGCGTTTAGAGGCCATGCAGCAGCGTGCATTTGAAATGGTGGACATATTCCCGCAATCAAGATACACAGCCGCTCTGCGCACTTACATTGACTATATGTCAAAACGCAAGAACTAAGCCGCCAAAGTATCCATTCTTTGGGTGTCAAGCTTAATGAAGGTGAACAGCAGGACTGTAAACGCCAGCATTGAGGAGCCTCCGTAACTGAAGAACGGCAGAGGAATGCCTATTACAGGCAAGATACCAATCACCATACCAATATTGATACAGAAGTGGAAGAAGAATATACAGGCCACACAATAGCCGTATATCCTGCTGAAATTAGAGCGCTGGCGCTCCGCAAGTTTTATAAGCCGTAATATGAACACCACATAGAGCAGAATCACGGCTGTGGTGCCTACAAAGCCCTTCTCCTCCCCAATTGTGCAAAATATGAAGTCAGTATGCTGCTCTGGCACATAGTTAAGCTTTGTCTGAGTGCCGTTAAGGAATCCCTTACCTGTGAAACCGCCTGAGCCTATGGCAATCTTGGCCTGACGCACATTATATCCGGCTCCCTGAGGGTCATCCTCCAAGCCTAAAACCACCTTTATACGTATCTGCTGGTGCGGCTGCAGAACCTTGTCAAACGCATAGTCTGAAGCGTAGCAGAGCCCCGCCGTCCCTATGAAGAAGAGCATGATGAGCAGACCAGTGCTGCTTCTCCTTATCACTGAGTAGAGGAAGAACATTAACGCACTTGCCACAAAGGAGATTGTTGATATGGCCGTATAAGATATCAATGTAGGCTTCACCATCTTAACTATGAGGCAGGTTGTCCATATTGCAATATTCACCGCCAGATAGACCTTCAAAAACGCAGAGTTCCTGGTATATCCAATTATCTGGAAAATACCTGTCACCACAGCAAGCAGGAACACTATCATGTAACCATACTGTTCATGAAGCACCGCATCGGGGTCCTGAGGCAGATTGTTATATCTTATCACAAGCACAAAGAATAGAGCTGTGAGAGCACCGTATATCAAGAAACCTCCATTAAGACCTTCCCTGTACAGAACAAGAATAAACACAGCAAAAACAAGGGCGGAGCCTGTCTCCTGCTGGGCTATAATGATTAGCATCGGGAATCCCACCAGAAGGGCTGTGAGCCAGAAATTCTTTGGTTTTCTAATATCATAGCCGTAAGAGCTCATGTATTTTGAAAGCGCCAGCGCGGTGGCGTACTTGGCAAACTCTGCCGGCTGAAGCCTGAAACCTCCTATCTGTATCCAGGAGTGGGAACCCTTGACATCGGGGGCCACAAATATGGTGACAATAAGCACCAGGACCATAAATATGTAGAAGAAGGGCGCTATATTCCCGAAAAACTTGGTGTCAAACACAAGTATGATAATAGCGGCCACAAGAGAGACTCCTATCCAAATAAACTGCTGGCCGTGACGCAAGCTCAAATCAAACAATCCGTAATTCTCATAGTCATAGCAGGCGGCGTAAATGGAACACCAGCCGCATATCACCATTAAGAGCCACATAACAATAGTGGTCCAGTCAAGCTCTCTTAATATGTTCTGCTCTCTTCTCATCTTACTCACCTATAAGATTTGAGTTTAACATCTTGTCTTCAAGCCACTTCCTCTTCTCCGGGATGTAACCCTTGAGGTACTTTTCAATAATGAGTGACGCAATAGGAACCGCCCATGTGGCTCCAAAACCGCCATTCTCTATATATACCGCAATGGCTATCTTAGGGTTATCCATAGGGGCAAACGCCATGAATATGGAGTGATCCTTGCCATGCGGGTTCTGCGCCGTACCAGTCTTGCCGCAGAACTGTATGCTGTCTATAATACCTATGCGTGCGGTACCAGCCTGAACAGCACCAAGCATACCCTCCTGCACCACGTCAAAATACTTGGAGTCAACATTGGTTTTGTGTTTGGTGCGGTACTTCTCGTCTATCTCCCCGCCTTGCACCCCTTTGAGTATATGAGGTATATAGTAATATCCTTTGTTTGCTATGGTTGCCGCAAGGTTTGCAATCTGTATAGGGGTGCAAAGTATCTCGCCCTGCCCTATTGATATTGAGATAATGGTGGATGAGTGCCAGCGTCCAGCGCCGTAGTACCTGTCATAGAACTTGCGGGAAGGAATACTGCCACCCTTTTCATTAGGGCAGTCAACACCGAGTTTCTTGTTAAATCCGAACGAGGTTACGTCATTGAACCAGACGTCATACGCATCGCCGGTGCTCTTGAACTTCTTAGTGCTTCCGTCAAGGAAGTCCCTGAGACCATAGCAATAGTAGGCGTTGCACGAGTGCTGTATTGACTGGGCCAGGTCAAGCGGCGATGAGTGGGCATGGCAGCCCAACTTATGATTACCGCCATATATATAGCCTTTATAGCAAGGGAAGGCCGTGTTTTTAGTTATTATCCCCTCCTGCTGCATAACCAGAGCCTGAACCGTCTTGAATGTGGAGCCAGGCGGGTACATGGCCATAAGCGGACGGTCAAAGAGCGGCTTATGACGGTCTTTGAGCAGCTTGGCGTAGTTAGCGGAACGCTCCCTGCCTACAAGAAGAGATGGCTTGTATGACGGTGCGGAGACAAGCGTAAGAATCTCCCCTGTTGACGGCTCTATGGCCACTATTGAGCCCATCTTGCCGCTCATAAGCTCCTCTGCGTACTTCTGAAGCTCAATATCGAGTGATATGGTAAGATCTGAACCTGAAACAGGCAGTTTGTCAAGTTCACCGTCAAGGTACTTGCCCTTTATGTTACCATGAACGTCACGCAGCAGAATCTCATACCCCTTAGTTCCGCGCAGCAGCTCCTCGTACTTCATCTCAATACCGCTCTGACCACGATAATCGCCACGGCGATAATAATTGTCTGCTTCAAGCTGGTTACGCGTGACCTCACCTATTGAGCCTAAAGCCAATGCTGCGTTTTCATACTGGTATTCACGCATAACCCTCTGCTGTGTGGAGACACCAGGGAAACGGAACAGCGTCTCCTGTATTCTGGCGTAATCCTGCGGACTAAGCTGCGACATGAAGACCTGAGGGGTGTAACGCGAGTATCCCGGATTCTTCTTTTTATCTTTTATAAGCGCAATTCTCTCATCAAACTCCTCACGGCTTATATCAAGCAGAGAGCAGAACTGCAATGTGTCAAAATTGACCATTTCACGCAGAATAACCATAACATCATAGACTGGCTTGTTTGATACAACAAGACGTCCGTCACGGTCATAAATAAGCCCTCGTGACGGATATATAGTCTGTTTTAGGAAGGCGTTACTGTCTGCGCTGTCCTTATATGTGGAATCAACAACCTGAAGATAAAACAAGCGCAGCACGTAGGTAAGAGCAACCAACACCACAATGGCAACAATAACATATTGCCGGTATCCGAGGTCTTGTTTTCTTGAACTGTATCCCACTTGCTCCTATCTTTTTGTAATGAGGTAGTAACACAATATGAGCAGTGTGGTGACAATGGTGTTAAGCACTGCCTTGAAAATGGTAAACCATGCGCCCGCAAAGGTCCATGCTTCTGCAAAGAAGAGTATCAGATGGTGGAATAGTACAAGCCCTACGGTGTACTTAAGGAATGATGCAAGACGCAACCTTCCGAGAGAGGGTTCAACCGCACCCATATCATTATGAGGCATTATAAAACCAAACCAGAAGTCTCTGCCGTATGCCACCGCCACGGTAGCTGCGATGTGTACACCGGGAGTGTTGCTGAACATATCCACAAAAAGCCCCATTAGGAAAGCAAGTCCCATGGAGGCGTAAATATTAAACCCGATAGGAAGAGAAAGTATAAAGAGAATGTAGATATACGGGCAAATATATCCCATATAGTCCATATTGCTAAAAATCAGAGCCTGAAGCAATAGCAGGACCACAAACATCACCGTTTCTCTAATAACCTTCTCCATTACTCCTCTATATCTTTTTGAAGTTTTTTAAGTTCCTCACTATCGCTGAATGATATCACATCCACGTATGAGAGACTATAGAATGATGTACTGAGCCTAACCTTTATCCTGTAGAAACTGTCAGAATCCTTAAGTTCAGCCTCAGCCACCTCACCCACTGGAACGCCTTCCGGGAAGACGTATGAAAAACCACTTGTGTATATCTTCTCCCCTACAGTCACCGTAACATGCCTTGGCACCTCAATAAGGTTTGCGTATGAAGGATTAAGGCCATTCCATACAAGAGAACCAATAACTTTGGAACTGTCAAGGCGGCAGCTTATGCGTGACATGGAGTTTATTATCGGCAATACAACGCAATAGTGCTCTGACACCGTAGACACAATGCCTACAACACCCTGACTGCAGATCACGCCCATATCGGGCATTACACCGTCTGACTCTCCCTTGTCAAGGGTTATGAAGTTATCCAGCTTGTTCACAGAGTTTCCTATCACCTTGGCCGGAATGTGAATAAGACTCTTGGAGCCAAACTGTAAAGAATCTCTTAACGCCTTTACAGTAGCAGAGTCTATATATTCTGACAAACGCCTCTCAAGCAAGTCTATCTCATTTTTAAGTTGGCTGTTCTCTTCAGAGAGGTGCTCATTCGCCGATGAGAGAGAAAAGTATGAAGATACTGAGTTTGATGCATCAAGAAGGCCGCCTGATACGGAGTTTGAAGTGCTGATAATAGCGTAGCTATGGTACTTGCTGCGCTGCACCATTAAAACCACCGCTACTGTTTCAAATATTATGAACAGTAGCAGCGGCGAAATCTTGATTAAAAAACCCAGAAGGTTTCTCATATTATCTCATAAGGAATGAGTAGTTGTCAACGTTCTTAAGTGCCAGACCTGTACCACGAGCCACTGCGTGCAATGGATCATCAGCCACATGGAAAGGAATGTTAACCTTGTCATAGAAACGTTTTGCAAGGCCGCGCAGCAGGGCGCCACCACCTGTCAGGTGAATACCGTTACGTACGATATCAGCATACAGTTCAGGAGGAGTCTGCTCGAGCGCTGCAAGAATAGCGGTCTCCATCTTGGTAATTGATTTGTCAAGACAGTGTGCTATCTCCTGATATGATACAGGCACCTCCATTGGCAGGGATGTCATACGGTTAGGACCGCGTACTACGTAATCCTCTGGAGCCTCCTCGTCATCAAGTTCTGTAAGAGCGGAACCCACATTTATCTTGATAAGCTCTGCAGTACGCTCACCTACCTTGATGTTGTGAATCTGACCCATGTATTGAACAATATCATCGGTGAGTTCATCACCTGCTATACGAATTGACTTGTTACATACAAGACATCCAAGAGATATTACTGCAATCTCAGTGGTACCGCCACCTATATCCACAATCATGTGGCCTTCCGGAGCCTCAACGTCAAGACCCACACCCATAGCGGCAGCCATAGGCTCATATATCATGTATACGTCACGGCAGCCGGCATGCTCTGTAGAGTCACGTACAGCACGTCTCTCAACCTCAGTACTACCTGAAGGTATGCAGATAACCATCTTAATTGACGGTGACATAAGGAAGTTCTGCTTTCTGTTGACCATCTTGACCATACCCCTTATCATCTCCTCTGCAGCCTTGAAGTCTGCGATAACACCATCACGGAGCGGACGTACAGTACGTATGTTACTGTTCTCCTTACCCTTCATCTGCTGTGCCTTCTCACCTATGGCCATAACAGCCTCGCTACGGCTGTCAAGAGCCACAATTGAAGGCTCGTCTAAAACAATCTTGCCGTTTTGAATGATTATGGAATTGGCGGTTCCCAAGTCCATTGCCAACTCCTGTGTGAAACTAAATAATCCCATTATAAGTTGAAAATTAAAAATTAATGTTTGAAATGTCTGATTCCGGTGATTACCATGGCCATGCCGTTTTTCTCGCAATAGTCAAAGCTCTCCTGGTCACGAACTGAGCCGCCAGGTTGAACAACAGCGTTGATACCTGCATTGTGAGCAATCTCCACACAGTCTCCAAACGGGAAGAATGCGTCAGATGCCATTACAGCGCCGTTAAGGTCCATATTGAACGAACCTGCCTTCTCTATAGCCTGCTTAAGGGCGTCAACTCTTGATGTCTGCCCTACTCCGCTTGCGCATAACTGTTTGTTTTTAGCCAGAACTATTGAGTTAGACTTGGAGTGCTTAACAATCTTGTTGGCAAAAATCATATCCTCAATCTCAGCATCGGTGGCTGTACGGCTGGTGACAGGCTTAAAGTCAGCGGCTGTCTCCACGCTGGTGTCACGGTCCTGAACCAACACACCGTTAAGCGCTGTACGGTAAAGCTTCTGCGGCATTGCTGTCTCCTTCTGAATGAGGATTATGCGGTTCTTCTTCTGTGAAAGCACCTCAAGAGCGTCCATGTCATAATCTGGAGCGATGATAACCTCAAAGAATATCTTTGTAATCTCATCAGCTGTGGCTTTGTCAACAGGGGTGTTTGTAATAAGCACACCGCCAAATGCTGATACAGGGTCTCCTGCAAGAGCATCCTTCCAAGCCTCTACAAGAGTTGGGCGTGAAGCCACACCACATGCGTTATTGTGCTTGAGGATGGCAAAGGTCACCTCGTCGAAGTCATTTATAAGATTAACAGCAGCATCTATGTCAAGAAGGTTGTTATATGATATCTCCTTGCCGTGTATCTGCTCAAACATATCATCAAACTTACCGTAGAAATAGCCCTTCTGGTGAGGATTCTCACCGTAACGGAGAGTCTTGGCTCCATCCATGGCGCTGCGGAATGCAGAACCTTCACCACCGTCAAAATAGTTGAAGATAGCGGAGTCATACAGGCTTGATACGGCAAAAGCCTCTTTGGCGAAGAACTTACGCTGTTCCAGTGTTGAAACCGCACCGTTCTCATTAAGCATCTCAATAAGCGGTGTGTACTGAGCCTGTGAAGCAACAATAATCACATCCTTAAAGTTCTTTGCGGCAGCACGTATAAGTGAAATTCCGCCTATGTCTATCTTCTCAATGATGTCCGCCTCAGGTGCGCCGCTCTTCACAGTGTCTTCAAAAGGATAGAGGTCTACAATAACCAGATCTATCTCAGGTATCTCATATTGAGACATCTGCTCTCTGTCCTGCTCCAGTTCACGTCTTCCAAGTATGCCACCGAAAACTTTTGGGTGCAAGGTCTTCACCCTGCCGCCAAGGATTGACGGGTAACCTGTAAGGCTTTCAACTGTCTTGCATGGCACTCCAAGACTTTCAATAAAGGAGTGAGTTCCACCTGTAGAGAGAAGCTCAACGCCCTCTTCATGTAACTTTTTGATAATGATGTCAAGGTTCTCCTTGTGAAAAACAGACACCAACGCGGTCTTGATACGTTTTTGTTCCATAATAAACACTTTGCAAAATTGTTTTGCAAAATTAAAAAATAGTTGTAACTGAAAGCATTACAGAATGCTAAAAAAGTAGTATTGTTAATAAGTTTTTCTCCTTTTGTAGGTTACGAAACTATACGGGTAGTGATTTTTCTCATCGGGAGCGTGATTTTCACTGTAAATAACCTCCCAAATATCACTGTCTATAGTGGGGAAAAACACGTCTGCATCGAAGCAACTGTCTATTTTTGTTATTTCAAGTACATCGGCATTCGCAATGGACTGAAAGTAGATTGAAGAACCGCCTATAATAAACACCTTTTCCGTATTGCTACACGAAGCGAACGCATCTGATAAAGACTCAAACACTTCACAATTCGCCAAAGAAAGCCCTTTCTGGCGGGAGACTACTATGTTTCTTCTGTTAGGAAGAGCCCCCTTGGGCAGAGAGTCAAATGTCTTTCTTCCCATTATAACTGTGTGTGTCTCAGTAAGAGACTTGAAGTGTCTGAGGTCAGCAGGAAGGTGGCAAAGGAGCTGGTTGTCCTTGCCAATGCCTCCATTACGGTCAATGGCTGCTATTATTGTAAGTTCCATTATATTAACATATTATACGGCTACAACTCCTTTTATATGAGGATGCGGGTCATAATCTGTCAGCTGAAAATCCTCATACTTGAAGTCAAAAATACTCTTTACATCAGGGTTTATAATCATCTTTGGCAGCTTACGAGGCTCTCTTGTAAGCTGAAGTCTGACCTGCTCAAGGTGATTCTTGTATATGTGAGCATCACCAAGGGTATGTACAAAGTCACCAGCCTCAAGGCCGCAAACCTGTGCCATCATCATCAAAAGCAGAGCGTATGAAGCAATGTTGAAAGGCACACCTAAAAAGATGTCAGCACTGCGCTGATATAACTGCAAGCTAAGCTTCCCGTTTGCCACATAGAACTGAAAGAAGGCGTGGCATGGCGGCAGGTTCATGTTGCCAAGGTCAGCAACATTCCATGAACTTACAATTATACGACGTGAGTCAGGATTGTTTTTTATAGTATCCACGGCCTCTGCAATCTGGTCAATATGTCCGCCGTTATAGTCAGGCCATGAGCGCCATTGGTAGCCGTAGATATGACCGAGAGAGCCGTCTGGGTCCGCCCATTCGTTCCATATTCTCACTCCATTATCCTGGAGGTACTTGACGTTTGTATCGCCGTTAAGAAACCATAACAGCTCATATATAATAGACTTCAGGTGCAGTTTCTTTGTTGTAAGCAGAGGGAAACCGTCTGCCATAGAGAAACGCATCTGATGGCCGAAAACACTAATTGTGCCGGTACCGGTGCGGTCTGTCTTCTCTACCCCTTCAGTAAGCACCCTGTTCAATAAATCTAAGTACTGTTTCATAAGAATCAAAACATTTTGTATGTAGTCTTAACAACCTTGAACTCTGTTCTACGGTTTATCTGGTTAGCAGTCTCCTGCTGATCTTTACCCAACCCTTTAATGAATGTCTCCGTAAGAGGAACTCCAATCTTCAGGAATTTGTACTGACGTACTAAAGCCTTGTCTGGCACCACTGGTTCAGACTCACCGTAACCAACTGCGGTCAGGCGGTCTGACTCAATCCCCTTTGATAGAAGATAATCAACCACACTCTTTGCACGCTCTTGTGAAAGTTTCATATTGGCGTCATCGCTGCCCACATAATCTGTATGCGCCGCTATCTCAATTGTAATGTTTGGATTGTCATTAAGCAGTTTTACAAGCGCATCCAGACCATTGTTTGACTCAGGCGTAAGCTTGGCGGAGCCAAACTCAAAGAATATGTTATCCATCTTTACAGGCCTAGATACTGATGTAAGTGAAAAATCCATTTTGAAATTCTCACTCTTTTCCGCATCGCTGACTGTAAGCTCGTTCTTGGAGTTAAGAAAACCCCTGCATGTGGCCAGGATAACATATTTCGTACTCTTCTCTATTGGATAAGAGTACGTGCCGTTCTTTTTTGTCTTAATGTTGGCTATAGTGCCGTTATCCCCCACCATCTTGATTACTGCATCACCAAGAGGCTCTCCCATTGAGTTGGTTACCGTACCTTCAATGTTAAAGGAGAGATGAGGGAGTTCAAAACGATATATGTGGTCATAGTTCTTTCTGTCTCCACGGTTTGATGAAAAGTAGCCCCAGTCTCCATCTTTTGAAACCGTTATGCCAAAGTCATCATATCGTGAGTTAATAGGCTGCATCATATTGGAAACAACCCAGGCTACTGAGTCCTTGTTCTCTGTTAGTTTAGCTGTGAATATGTCAAGACCGCCAAAACCCTCATGGCCGTCTGAAGAGAAGTAGAATGTTCCGTCTGGTGCAAAATATGGGAACATCTCATCTCCGGCAGTGTTTATTGACGGACCAAGATTCTGAGGCACGCTCCAGCCGTCGCCCTCCTTGCGAGTGCGCCAAATGTCCTTGCCTCCTAACGTGCCAGGCATGTCACTAACAAAATAGAGCCACACCCCTTCATTGTCAATGGCGGGATGAGCCACTGTTATGGTGGAGTCTTTCAGAATTTTCACCTGCTTAGGCTCACTCCACGCAGCACCGGTACGGTCTGATGAATATATGGCTGCACCTAACGTCTCACCCTTCACCACCTTACTCAAAGTGTAATAGAGAGTCTGGAAATCAGATGAAAAACTTACTGTACCTTGGTCAAACTCTGATTCTATACCCTCCACTTCCTCCGGAGAATCCCACACTCCCTTCACATTGGTCTTTGTGGAGAATATGCGGTTATTACGTTGGCCGGTTATCTGACTGTTACGGCTCTTCTTTGCGCCACGGGCCACTCTGGTGCTGTTAAAGTAGAGGACATCATCATCCCTGCTGGCAAAGGCAGGGCAAAAATCCGAGTATTTGGAGTTGAAAACCTTGTCTCTAGTAACCACATACCTTGAAGGCTTTTTCCACTCTTCAAGAGCCTTATTACAAGACTCTATGCCGTTACTTATCACCTCAGAGCTTCCAGTTATCTCCGCCTGCTTCTCGTACATCTTTATAGCCTCCTTGTACTTGCCGTTTGACCTAAGCACTTCAGCATAAAAGTAGTATACAAGACTGTCCTTGCTGCCAAACTTGACTGCATTCTTGTAAGCAGTCTCCGCCCTCTTGTTGTTTTCAATAAGCCTGTATGAGTTACCCATCTTATAGGCTACTGAACCCTTAAGAGAACGCTTTTTATTCGGCACATTAGGATATATGCTCCTATACATCTCTGCGGCTCGGTAGTACTCCCCTAAGGCAAACTTTTTGTCTGCCTTCTGGATACGGGAGTTCAGGCTACAGGAACATAGCACTGCAGCCAGCATTGCAAAAATTAGAACCCTTCTGAATGTCATCACATTTTTGGCTCAGACGGAGCTACGAGCTTATAACCCTTACCGTGAATATTTATTATCTGAACTTGTGGGTCTCTTCTAAGAAGTTTTCTCAATTTGGTGATATAAACGTCCATGCTGCGGGCGTTGTAGTAGTTGTCATCAATCCAAATTGTCTTCAGAGTGTAGTTACGCTCGAGTATGTCATTAAGATTTGTACAAAGAAGATTCATAAGATCAGCCTCTTTGGTGGTCAGTTTTGTAATCTCACCATCCTCTTCAAAGACAAGCTGCTGCTTCTGTGAATCAAATATGTATTTGCCTAGCTTGTATACAGCCTTCTCAGCCTGCTTCTTGGCTCTTATTCTGCGTAGAATAGCCTCCATTCTGCACAAAAGCTCCTCCATACTGAATGGCTTGGTTATATAATCATCACAACCATTACGGAAACCCTCAATTATATCATCTTTCAAATTCTTTGCTGTAAGGAATATAATTGGGGTGTCAGGGCTGATTGACCTGATATCTGACGCCAGCGTGAAACCATCCTTCTCCGGCATCATGACATCAAATATGCAAATATCATACTGGTTTTGCAAAAATGCCTCATATCCAGCTACTCCGTTTTCACAACGGTCAGTATTATAGCCCTTTACTTGAAGGTACTCACATAATAGCATACCCAGATTCTCGTCGTCCTCACAAAGAAGGACCTTTACATTTTCTTCACTCATAAGATCAGTGTTTTAATGGTATTGTTATTTCAAATTTTGTTCCAACAGACGGTGTGCTTTCAACGGTAATCTTACCCTTGTGCTTAATCACCATTTTCTTAACGTATGCAAGCCCCAGTCCAAATCCCCTCACTTTATGGATATTACCGGTAGGAACCCTGTGAAATTTATCAAATATCTTGGATATCTGATCACTGGATATTCCTATACCGTTATCCTCTATTGAAAGTGATATAGTGTTCTTGCGCTCGTTCTTATTCCAAGTTCTCACCTTCAGCCTTATTGGCTCCCCATCCTTGGAGTATTTCACAGCATTGTCAAGCAAATTGTATACTATGTTTGAAAAATGAAGCTCATCAACCTCCGCCACACACTTCTGAGCCTCAAGAGCGCTCTCTATGCTTCCTTTGCTCCCTAAAACCTTTATTCCAAAATTCTCCACCACCGATGTCACCATCTGGTTAATATCAACTGGCTTAAAATTCATAATTGAGCTCTCATTCTCCAGTAGGGAAATCTGCAAAACCTTCTCCACCTGAAAACTCAAGCGTTTGGTTTCATCTGATATCACCGATGTAAGATGTTTCCTCATTTTATCGGACTTTGCAACAGAATCGTCACTAAGCATTTGCGACGCCAGTGATATACTTGATATCGGGGTCTTCAACTCATGGGTGAGATTGTGCATAAAGTCTGTCTTACTCTCCGTAAGTCTGCGCTGACGTATCATAAGGACAATGGCAGAAACAAGCACAGAAAAAAGCATCAGTATGGACACTACAGAGAAAAAGTTGATAGGCGCTATAGACTGAAGTATATAACGTCTCTTCTCTGGAAACCAAACCCTCATAAAATTCACTCTATGGCTGTAATCACCATTGAATAACATCTGAGAGTAATAACCTTTTGTGTTTATAAGAGAGTCTGACAGGGAGAAAACAGAATCTGAAGAGAAAACATCACCTTCAAAATCAATAAATACAATTTTAAATGGGGTCTCAACTTTATTGTTATGCAGTTCTCTCTCCAGCAGTTCCTCCACATGGGACACATCAATTCTCTCTCTCAACGTTTTTCTCGGAGCCTGATTAAACCAACGCATGGCAAGCTCAGTGAACATAACCTTTCTTCTTGCAATAGTCTCTTTTTCAGCTCTCTGCTGTACCGTTGATAATGTTCCAATAGAAACAAGCGGAAATGTGTCAGAATCCAGAGTCATATCAGCAGTCTCCTTACCGTATGCCTCATTTATGTAAAAGAGCATCTCCTCTTCCTCCAGTATCTTGTTCACCTGATATAGTGAACGTGTCACCGATTCATCAAAATCTGACTCAGTAATATGAAACAACTCTATTGAATACTGAAGCTGTACTCCAAGTAATACAATGAAGCTGAGCATCATAAATACTGTAAGTATTATAATAGTCCTTCTCTTCACCTGTATTACATGTTAATATACAAACGCAAATATACTACTTTTAACAAATATAATGTTAAAATTTTTAAAATTTTTAACAAAAAAATTTAACATTTGCCTATTTACGTGGTTTTGAAGGCTGTTTGCTTGGGTAATTGCAGTTCTTATTTGTTTGTGATTTCTTAAAATCTCTGAATTTTCCGCCGAAAATTCTATAAGTTCTGTACTCACATTCAATTTCACCGTTAAAAAGTTTTAAGCTTGATGACGGTTTAAGTCCAAGAGCGTTGAATCCCTCACGGCTGCTTGATATTATATGACATGTAGTGTCAGTGTATTTGTGTTTAAGCGTAGACCCCATTGCAGAATAGAGTTTTTCCATATCTGCCTTTATACGTTCTCCGTAAGGAGGGTTGGTTACTATGCAGAGAGGTGAAGGAGGCGGGGTAAGCTCCATAAAGTCTGAAACTGTCAGCTCAATGTTTTTTGAAACAGAAGCCGCCGCAATATTTTTCCTAGCTGTATCAACAGCCGCCCTGTTTATATCAGAAGCGTAAATCTTGTGTTTGAACTCCACCTCAGATGAGTCATCATTATAAAGTTCATCAAGAAGATCTGCGTCAAAATCGTTCCACTCCTCAAAAGCGAAGTGTTTTCTGAATATGCCTGGAGCAATGTTACGTGCTATAAGCGCAGCCTCTATAGCTATAGTGCCGCTGCCGCACATCGGGTCCATAAAGTTACTCTTCCCGTCCCATCCGCTTAGAAGCACAAGCCCGGCGGCAAGAACCTCATTCATAGGCGCAAGTGTCTGCGCCACCCTGTAACCCCTTTTATAAAGCGGTTCACCACTACTGTCAAGGCTGACAGTGCAGTTATTGTTAGAAATGTGAAGATTAATGAAAATATCAGGATTAGCAACTGACACATTAGGGCGTTTCCCGTACTTTTCATTGAAATAGTCTGCTATTGCATCTTTGGCCTTATATGTGGCAAACCTGGTGTTTGAAACAATATCTGAGTATATTGTCTGTTCTATAAGGAACGTCTTCTCCACTGGAAATATAGTATCCCACTCTATGCTGCGCACCCCGATGTAAACATCTTCAATATTTGAAACCTTAAAGGATTTTATTGGCACAAGTACCCTGAGCGCTGTTCTAAGTGACAGGTTAGCCTTATACAGCAACCTTTTGTCACCACTGAAAGTAACAACACGCCTGCCTGCCTCTATGTTTTTTGCACCTATGGCCTTGAGTTCATTTGAAAGAACACCTTCAAGGCCGGCAAATGTCTTGGCTGTAAAATCCATAAATTATCCCAATATCATTATAGCCTTCTCCCTTACTGAGTAAGGCATCTCTATTTCACGCAGTTGCAAACTCTTAATCCACCCTGCCACATCACTCTCTTTCATTGTCATAAGAACTTCATCAAACATGGCAATCTGCTCATCGGTGTAGCTGTCAGGACTTACCCCTTTGAATTGGTCAAGCTCCTCATCATCATAATAGTCAGGCTGGAACTTAGGGTTGTATTTACCTGTCTTTTCACAAATTTCATGGGCTCCGCAACACTCGCTCTCCTCCATCACAGTTGGTGTTAGCTCACCAACATCTTTATCTGCATTAGAATTTTTACCTGTAAAACGCCTCAATAGGTATATAACTATACCTGTTACAACAAATATAATTAGTAAAACAACAGTTCTCATATATCAAATTTTACAATATACCTGCTTCATAAAGAGTTATCACCCTCTCTATAATCCTATCCTGCTCTCTTTTTGATGTGTTGAAATCCTCTTTAAGATCAGCACCTACAATTTTTGCAAACACCTGCCACCACCATGCCACAAAACCACCTCTAATCTCCTTTATAAGGGCATATCCCGTCTTATCCATCTCACGGTCAATAAGCTTTATCATCATTTTTCCCTGTGACAAAGTGAACTCCCTCATAGTTGGTTCGTACTTTTTAAGAAGCTGCCTTTCATACTTTTTTGTGTATTTCATGCGCTGCTTCTTATCTGTGATAGTGTCAAACTTGGCATTTATCATGGCATACTCCTTAGCCACTATCTTAACGTACGGATATACTAGCTTTACATCTCTTACTGTTTTCCAGTAGAACTTCTCCTGCTTCTTATTTATAAGTTTTGGATAAACAGGTATTTCTCTGAGCTCCACGTAAGGTATAGTGTCACCCTTGTATACTGTCTGGTTCACCATATAGCCGCCCAGAGCCTCGCTATATGTTTGTGACACACAATAAACAGGAGTGAGTATTAGTGAAACCAAAAACGCTATGTAAAATTTTTTATTCATTTATTCTGCAAAAATAATTTAATATTCTTAACTTTGTCAAAGTTAGAGCAATATTTTTCCTTTAAACTCCCCTATGCGCTCTTTGTCCTGCCATTTCTAATGGCTGATGAAGAGATTTTTCCTTTTGCTTATTATTATTTCATTTAATTCCGCCATAACAATGGCGCAGGATGAACTATACCCTTTCCCTTTCTCTGTACCTAATAAAAGCGGTTTTTTACCCTCCTCTGAAGCTGTAAACTCCTTATATAAAGATTTTAACTTTACCGCATCCTACACTAATAATCTTTTTCTTTCTCAAATTGGACTTTCCAAAATTAAATTGGTTTATCCATCTGCTAAAATTAACACTTGCACCTCACTATCTTTTTATGGTTACAGTAACTTTTGGAATTTAAAATCAACCATTGGTTTTTCAAGACATTTCAAACCCTACATATCTTTCGGTGTCACTGCTTTCTTTGTTTTCTATAGATTCTCTTTGACTGGAAAAAATCTTTTTACAGCAGGGGTTAACGCAAGCTTATGCATTTTTCCAACTAAAAAAATTTGTATAGGGGTTTCTGCTGAAAACATAAGTTTTTCCCCTCTTAAATCAGGTGACAGACTATACAGACTGCCTGTTACATTTAAAATTGGCTTCTCATTAATGATATTGAATAATTTTTCTATATCCCTTGAAGGAAGCAAGGAGTTAAAGAGCCCTTTTCTTATATGCTCTGGCATTGAATATGCTCCATTAAAACAGTTTGCCTTAAGGTTTGGGGTATCATACCAGACCAATGCCTCCATACTTGCCGGTTTTGGCCTTAGACTTAAATCTTTTTTTATTGATTTTGACGCCTTTTACAATTTAGGAAGCGGGATAGGTTGCAGAGCCGCTATTGGATTTAGTAAGTTTTTAATCAAAAATTAAAAATTAAAAATTGAAAGTTGAAAATTATATATTGTTATTATTATTACTTGTTTCCTTTACAAAATTGTTTGGTAGGGAGACGGATATGGTTTTAGGGATGGAGGAACTTATATATTCTGAAATTTCTGAAGATAACATTGAACTTGCCACATCTGAAATTGAGGTTATGAATGAAACTCTTTCATTTATTGCTGAAAACCCCATAAATATTAACACTTCCACAAGAAGCCAGCTTGAAAACCTTACCTTTCTTAAAAGTTCGCAAATAGAGAATCTTATGGAATATCTATTTGACTACGGACCCATGGAATCTATATACGAACTAAAACTTGTTGAAGGCTTTGACGCTAACACTATTAGGGAAATTTTACCTTTTATTATAGTTGATAAAATAGCTCCTAAACATAAATTCTCTTTTAAAAATATATTCAAATACGGGAAATCTAATTTAACATTATATGCAGGAGGAACTTTACAGAAAAAAGATGGGTACTTAAATGGTAAATACCTTGGAAAACCTTTTAATCTATATTTTAAGTATTACTTTAAACATAGAGATATGAGTTTTGGCTTATTAGGTTCAAAATCAGAAGGAGAGCCATTTGATTTTCACTATAATAAAGGGTTTGATTTCTACAGTGCCCATATATTTTTTTCAAATATAAATAAACACATTAAAACCATAGCTTTAGGAGACTATAAGATGGTGTTTGGACAAGGATTGGTATTTAAATCAAATTCTAATTTTTCAAATACAAGTATAGAAAACACTATAATTTCTAATGATAATGTAAAACCTTCATACTCTACTTCAGAAACAGGTTATTATAGAGGAGCAGCAATTCAGATAGGCGGTAAAAAAATAATGTTTTCCCTACTTTCTTCATTTACTTTTTACAATAAGAATGAAGGGTATCATAGAACAGAAAGTGACTTTGAAAAGAGGTATAAATCTCCTTCCTACATGGTTGGCGCAAATATTAGTTATAATTGGAGATACCTTAAAATTGGAATATCGGGGTATTATGATTTTTATGACAAATGCTTTAACACTGGAATTGATTATAAATTTAAAATTGGAAAGTTTATTTTTTCTGGAGAAACTGCTTTTGATAAAAATTTCAAGTTTGCTACAATCAATTCATTTACTGTGGTTTGTAATGATTATGTATCCCTTTGTACTCTTTTTAGATACTACCCTTCCGGATATTTTACAAAGTTTGGTAATGCCTATAGTAAAAACTCACATAATGATGAAAAGGGTGTCTATATTGGTGCTTATATTGCTCCTTTTAAGAATTGGAAAATAGAGACTTACACCGATGTCTACAGAGTGAGTAATATTAACAATAGTTTGAAAAAGCCTTTTACTGGATTCAAATTTAATTTTAAAGCAATTTATAATCCTAATGAAAATAATCTTGGATATATAAGATACAGTGTTTTGTGCAAGGAAAAAAAATCCTATATCACTTATAAACACAATATTAATATGAATTATAAATTTTCAATTAAAGATAATTTTACCATTAACGCTACTTTATCAGGTTCTATTTACAAAGTGGATTCTCTAAATAATAGTATAAGGTCAACTTACGGATTTTTAATAAGCTCAAATGGTAATTGGAATTTTTATAAAGGAATTTTTTCCTTAACTGCAGGAGCTGCTTTTTTTGATATTCCTTTATATGATAACTCTATATACAACTATGAACCTTCTGTGCACTTTAGATACTCATCGCCGCAATATTACGGAATAGGAGCCAGATTTTTCCTTTTATTAAAGTTTAAGCCTCTTAAAAATATGAATATTGACATTAAAGTAGATAATACCTATTACATAGACCGCAATGAAATAGGCAGTGGAAATGAAAAAATAAAAGGAAATAACAAGACTGTTATAAACGGAGTATTTAGCTACAAGTTCTGACTATTACATTATATTTCTTTTAAATTTCTTTTTGAAAAAATTCCAATGATTATAATATTAGTGTTAATAAAGTGAATAAATAAATGAAGATTTTGTTGTGTATTAAAAACAACATGTATTTTCAATAGAAATGAACAAGTTATTAACATTCTAAATATTTATAAATGAGTATAATAACTTCTTTATTAACACTCTTTTTTTTTAAGGTTATGTAAATAAAAATATTGTATGAAATTTAAATTTGATGTTAAAAATTAGTGTTGATTAAAAATAAAAAAATGTGACTTAAAAATTTGATAAATAAAATAAGTTGTATACCAAAACTAATTTTCAAAGTTTAAAATTTAGTTATTAAAAATTTATTATTGCTTTATTAACATAGTTATAAACAATTCTTCATATAAGAGAGAAGAAATTACCTGGTAGTCTTTCTACTATTCCTTTTAGCTCCATCTCTAATAAAATAGAATCTAAAATGGCTGGATTACTGAATTTTAGAATAATGGAGTCATGATGTATGGTCTTTTCTTTCTCTATAATTTCATAAATTTCCTTTTCATTACTATCCATGTTTAAATAGTCCATGGCTATATCCTTACCTTTACCATTTGCATTCCATCCCATGAAATATATGAAATCATCAGCATTTTCAATAAGTCCTGCCTTATTGTATTTTATAAAGTTATTACATCCTTCAGAAAGTCTTTCTCCTACACGTCCTGGAAAGGCGTAAACTTCACGTCCGTATGATATAGCCATTTTAGCAGTAATTAGAGAGCCGCCGCTGACAGAACTTTCAACTACAACAGTAGCGTCAGCAAGCCCGGCTATTATTCTGTTTCTATTAACAAAGGTAAAAGGAAGAGGTACAACATCACTTACCTGTTCTGTTATAACAGAACCATTTGATGCTACCATTTTTCTTGCATAAGGTAGATGTAGGGCAGGGTAGAAGTGGTTAAAACCACCTGCCATGACACCTATGGTTGGTAGTCCGGTTTCAAGCGCAGCTTTATGGGCTGTAATATCTATACCAAAGGCAAGTCCGCTTACAATAACAATGTTCTTATCAAAATTAGCAAGGTCTTCTATAAACTTTGTACACAGTCTTTTTCCATGATCAGTAGCTTTTCTTGTACCTACAATAGATACTATTTTTGCACTGTTGAGATTAGTGTCGCCTTTTACGTAAATGATTTTTGGTGCATTACTGCAATAATATAGTCTTTCAGGATATTCCTTTTCTTTTATAAAAATTACTTTAATGTCTGAATTAGTAGTGTAATAAAACTCTTTTTCAGCATTTTTAAGTGCTGATTCAAATTGAGATACCAGATAGTCTGCAGTTTCAAGTTTACACTCTAATGCTTCTGATAATGAATAGGAATTTTGATTTAATACATTATCAGCTGTTTCAAACTTTTCAATAAGTTTAAGTGTGTTTTCTGTGTTAAGCCCTTCAATTAGGCTCAGCGCCATCTGCTTTACCGTTTTGTTTGTGTCCATAATCATAAATCCGTAAAAAGGTTATGATGACAAGTGGTAAAGCGGACCCAATTGCATCAGCAATAAAATCACCCCAAGAGGCGGTGCGGGGTGGAAAGTAATTCTGCAATATTTCCATTGCTCCTCCAAAGATAGTGGAAATAGAAAATATATAGAAATATTTAGTTAAAAATTTATCCTTGATTTTTGATTCTTTTATTATAGAGTAGGTTAGTGCTGCATACATTACAAGATGTACAAGTTTGTCAAAATTATCTATAAAAGCAATGTTCAAATCCATTTTAGGTGTTTTGAATAGGCTTAAATAGGTTATAACTAGCGCTATTATAATTGAAAACTTATATTTTAATAATTTGCTCACAGTATTATGAAATCTCTGATAATAGCATCGCTGAGAAAAATACCTTTCTCTGTAAGTGAAACTCTTCCATCATGTTTTTTTAGCAAGCCTTCTGAGATGTATTTTTCAGCAATTATGTTGAAATGGTTAGTGTATTTTAAATTTACATTACTTTCAAGCACACCCTCTTTTGTGCGTAAAGATGTAAGTATAAGCTCATTGAAAATGTCTCGTTCACTTAGAACCTCTTTTTCAGTATTCCAGTTAATGATATTGCCTGAGATAATCATCTCGTTATTCCAGTGGCGTTCTTTGGTGTTATAAGAGTGCGCACCGGCTCCAAGTCCCAGATATGGAACTCCTGTCCAGTATGAACTGTTATGCTTTGATCTGAAGCCTTTTTTTGCAAAATTTGATATCTCATAGTGTTCAAATCCTGCTTTGCTTAATTGTGAGCACAGGTGTTTGAACATATCAAGGCATGTATCATCATCAGGTGCCTTGTCAGCATATCTAAACATCGTGGTACCCTCTTCAAATGAAAGATTATAGGCAGAAATATGCTGTACATTAAGGCTTATTGCCTGCTCAACGCTCTCTTTCCAGTTTGCCTCACTCTGGCCAGGGATACCATATATAAGGTCAATGCTTATATTGTCATAACCGTTTTCCTGGAGTCTTTTTACTGCTTCTATAGCTGAGAGGGAGTCATGCCTCCTGTTCATAAATTTAAGTAGAGTGTCATCAAAACTTTGCACGCCTAAACTCACTCTGTTCACAGTTGTTTTCTTCAACCCCGATATAAAAGAAAAGTCCACATCATCAGGATTACATTCAATGGTGAACTCTCTCAATTTATCAAGATTATAGATTGAGGCCAAGGTGTCATATATTTTTTCTATATGGCTATGGTGGAGTAGTGATGGTGTTCCTCCCCCAATATAGAGAGTGTCAATATCCTTGTCAGTCAGGAAATCCTTCCTTTGAAATGCCTCATTACATATTGAATCAATGTAATGGTCTATATGGTTTAGAAGGGTAGTGGAGTAGAAGCTGCAGTATGTGCATCTCTTCTTGCAGAAGGGTATATGTACATAGATGCCGCTCATTCCATGCTATTCCAGAATAAAGCTCTTCTCACCAATAAGGTTGCCGTCTGTGAAGAGTGCAATGGTGTATGTGCTCTCTTTTAGCTGATTATTTACAGTGTAATATATTGTAATATCCTCTGTTTCTCCGCTAAAATCAAAGTCCTTTTTAGCACTGTATTCAAGGTCCATGCCTTCAAAGAAGAAGTGGTTCTCGCCAGGCGATGTGAGCAGATTCTCATCCTTGTCAGTTATCCTCATGTAGATGGTCTTACGCCCTCTCTCTGCAGTAATGTTTCTCAGTATTCTGAAATCAATCTGGAATTTTGCAACTTTCTTTATAGAGCGTGCCTTTTTACCCCTGTCATTAAGGGTGCTGAGGGTGATATCGGAGGCTTCAAGAATAGAGGCCATTGTAACCTTCTTGTCAAGTTCCTCAGCCTGGGCGCGCTGCTCCTCAAGCTCCCTGCTGCGCTCCTCATACTGACGCCTTACCTTCTGGTTCTCACTACGTAGGTTACTGTTAACGGTGTTAAGAGAGTCAACTCTCTCCACGTATGTCTTAAGTACGCCACGTACAGTTGAAAGCTCTTTTTTAAGCTCTGCAATACGGCGGGTGTTTGTCGCCTTGACAGTTTTAAGCTCCTGTAAAAGCTGCTGCACCTTCTGCTTCTCCTCATCAATAAGCTTCAGGAGAGAGTCATTGCTTGTATTGATGTAGTAGTCTTCATATTGCTTCTGCATCTCTTCAAACTCATTGATACTCTGCTGTTTCTCAAATTCCATTACAGCTGTTATCTCCTCTATCTCAGCACTCTGGCTCTCTATTTCACGATGCTGGAAAAGGAGCATTATTATGGCAATTACAAGTAGGAGGCCTAAAACAGAAAAGGCGCTTATTATGATTATTTTATCTCTTTTTTGCATGGTTGCTGTCAAATAGGCCACAAAAGTACTTATTTTTTACTACTTTTGCACCCTAAATAACTAAAAAATAGAACTATGTCTTTGCAATGTGGAATTGTTGGACTTCCAAATGTAGGGAAATCCACACTTTTTAACTGTTTGTCAAACGCCAAGGCTCAGGCCGCTAACTTTCCATTCTGTACCATAGAGCCTAATGTAGGTGTAATCACTGTTCCTGATGAGAGGCTTAATGCTCTTGCTGAGCTGATACATCCGCAGCGCATAGTTCCAACCACAGTGGAGATTGTGGATATAGCAGGTCTTGTAAAAGGCGCCAGCAAAGGTGAAGGTCTTGGAAACAAGTTTCTTGCCAACATACGTGAAACGGACGCCATAATTCATGTGCTCCGCTGTTTTGATGATGAAAACGTAACCCATGTTGACGGCTCTGTAAATCCGGTACGTGACAAGGAGATAATTGACACTGAGCTTCAGCTAAAAGATTTGGAGACAGTTGACAGCCGTATTAACAAGGTTCAGAAACAGGCTGCCGCTGGTGACAAGGCTTCAAAGGCTGTATATGAGATTCTGCTCAAGTATAAGGATGCTCTTGAGAAGGGTAGGAATGTGCGTAGCGTTGAGCTTGACAAGGAGCAGAAAAAGATAGTTAAGGATTTGTTCCTTCTTACTGATAAGCCGGTTCTTTATGTTTGCAATGTGGATGAGTCATCAGCTGTTAAAGGTAATCATTACGTGGATGAGGTGCGTGAGGCTGTAAAGGATGAGAACGCCTCTATTCTGGTTGTGGCAGCCGCTACTGAGGCTGACATCGCTGAGCTTGAAACATACGAGGAGCGTAAGATGTTCCTTGATGAGATAGGCCTTGAGGAGAGTGGTGTGAGCCGTCTGATAAAGGCTGCATACTCGCTCTTAAATCTACAGACATATCTTACTGCAGGCGAGCCTGAGGTTCGCGCCTGGACTTTCCGTAAGGGTTGGAAAGCTCCTCAGTGCGCCGGTGTTATCCACACAGACTTTGAGAAGGGTTTCATACGTGCAGAGGTCATAAAGTATGAAGACTACATTAAGTATGGTTCTGAGGCAGCCTGTAAAGAGGCTGGCAAAATGAGCGTGGAGGGTAAGGACTATGAAGTGCAGGACGGTGACATCATGCACTTCAGATTCAATGTTTGATACTATATTGATAGTTCCTCTCTGAGCGCCTTGTCAAGGCTTGATGAACCTATTCTGAAATAATCAACACTCATAAAGTCATCTTCAAGAATCTCCTTGGCCACACTAAGGTACATTAGTGCGTCCTGTACGCTCTTTACACCGCCGGCTACTTTGATACCTTTTTTAAGGTTTGTGGTCTCGTAATAGGCGCGTATTGCCCTGCACATGGTGTATACTGCGTTTAGTGTTGTAGGCTCTGTTTTTCCAGTTGTTGTCTTGATAAAGTCAGCACCTGCCTCCATTGCAAGAAGAGAGGCTTTGAAGATGTTTTCAGGAGTCTTGAGCAGTCCTGTTTCAAGAATCACCTTTAGGGTCTTATCCTTGCATGCAGCCTTCACTTCATGAATTTCATCATATACGTCATCATATTCTCCGGCCAGGAACTTTCCAACATTTATCACCATGTCAATTTCAGTGGCTCCGCTAAGAATACTAAGTGACGCTTCCGCAATCTTTATCTCCGGGAATGTTTGTGCGTGAGGGAAACCTACCACTGTTGTTATACCCACCTCTTCAGTGAGAGTGTTCTTCACCACCTCCACCAAGGCAGGGTAGACACAAATGGCTGCCGGCATTGGAAGCTCCGGACTCTCTTCATCAATATTGTTCACCTTTTCAACCAGAGCTCTGATGCTCTCTTCATTGTCAGTAGGGGAGAGCGATGTAATTTCAAGTGAGCTGAACAAAAATTTCTTACTCTTTAAATTATCTGTGTTTTCATAACGATGCTCGATGATGTGTTTCACATCAAGTATGATCTCCTCCTCTGAAAGAGAGAAAGGGTAAGCTTTGAAAAATGAGTTAAAGTCCATATTGTATTTTTCTGTTTTTATGTCCCAAAATTATGGAAATATTCCGATACTGTTTACGTATTTATTTTGAATTTTAGATTCTCAGTTAGTTACGGAGCCGTTAAAATAATTATAAATTACTGTGGCTCTGTGCGTTCCTATCACTTTTTCTATCTCCTCAAAATTTGCTGATCTAACTCTTTTTACGCTCTTAAAGTGCAGTATCAGCTCATTTTTGGTTTTTTCACCTATGCCGGGTATTTCATCCAGCTCGCTAACCATAAATTCCTTGCTTCTCTTGTCACGATGAAAAGTTATTGCGTAGCGGTGAACTTCATCCTGTATTCCGGACAGGAATTTGAAGAGAGGGTCTGTTGGTTTTATCCCTATGGTGAGAGGCGGGTTTCCATATAGCAGCTCGCTTGTCTGGTGCTTCTTATTTTTTACAAGACCGGCTATAGGAATATTGAGTTTCAGCTCGCCTTCAACAACCTCTCTTATGCTGCTCATTTGGCCCATTCCACCGTCAGCTATTATTAAATCTGGAAGTCTTCCACCCTCTTCAATAATGCGGCTGTAACGACGAAGTACCACCTCTCTCATTGAAGCGTAGTCATCAGGACCTGTCACAGTTTTTATATTGTATTTTCTATACTCGCTCTTTAGAGGTTTGGCGTATTCATAAACAACACATCCAGCCACTGCATAATCTCCGCTGATGTTTGAGTTATCAAAACATTCGATGCGTTGGGGTGTTTTTTCAAGTTTCAAAGCATCCTGCAATGCCATTAACAATGCAGTTCCTTTCTGTTGTGTGTTCAGTTTCTCACCCTGCTT
This sequence comes from uncultured Bacteroidales bacterium, assembly GCA_900316125.1. Lineage (GTDB taxonomy): Bacteria > Bacteroidota > Bacteroidia > Bacteroidales > Paludibacteraceae > Enterocola. Next base: position 65,831 of record ONBO01000005.1, read on the forward strand.
TACCTTGTCAAGTTTATACTGCTTTACGTTTTGATAGCTTAAATCAAGAAGTTTCTTTTTATCTCCTTTCTGAGGAGTTGTGAATATAACACCGTCAATCTCATTGTCAGGCATGAATGGTACCAGACACTCACGGCTGTTACTTTGTATTCTGTTTCTCAGCTCAAGTATTGCAAGTGAAAGTATTTCTTCCCTGGTTTCATCAAGCTTTTTGTATATTTCAAGAGTGTATCCCTGAGTAACTGAGCCGTTGTTTATGTGCAGAATGTTTATATATGCTACGTTGTCCTCTTCATCGTAGCCAAACACATCCATGCTCTCCTTGTGTGTTGTTGTGATGACAGTCGTCTCCCTATATGCGTTTATTGCATCCAGTTTTTGTTTTAGTGCGTATGCCTCTTCAAACCTATATTCTGTTGCTGCTTTTGCAATCTCCTTTGTAAGATACTCTGTTATTTTATGACTATTGCCTCTTACTATCTCTACTATCTCATCAATCATTCTCCTGTATTCTGCGTGGCTTTGAAAACCCTCGCAGCAGCCTGCGCAGTTATGTATATGATATTTCAGGCATACTTTGTATTTCCCCGATGCTATTCCTTCCTCTGTTAGATAGTCCCTGCATGTTCTTATGGGGTATATTTTCTTTATCAGTTCAATTATAGTGTCCACCACCCATACATTGCTGTATGGACCATAATAGGAGGCTCCTTTTACTACATTTCTTGTTTTAAAAACACGTGGGAACGGTTCTTTTGTTATACATAGCCACGGGTATGTTTTTCCGTCTTTAAGCAGAATGTTATAGTGAGGCTGATGCTGTTTTATCAGGTTGTTTTCAAGAAGAAGAGCATCTGTTTCACTATTTACAACTATGTATTTAAGGTCATGAATATTCTTTACAAGAGCGTTTACTTTTGATGTATGGTTGTTTCCAGTAAAGTATGAAGTTACTCTACGCTTTAAGTTTTTAGCCTTGCCTACGTAGATTATCTTGCCCTCTTTGTTGAAATATTGGTATACGCCAGGAGACTCCGGCAGGGCGGATACTATTGCTTTTATGTGGTCAGTATATGGCACCGTCTATACGTGAAAGAGAGAATAGACATCAATCTCTTTATCTATTTTTTCCCTGCCTCCTAAGAAGTCAATTTCTCCAATAAAGTTCAGATATATTTTCTTTACATTGAACTTTTTTATGAGCTTTATGGCTGCAAAAACAGTTCCTCCTGTAGCTAGTATATCATCGTGTAACAGTACCACATCATCTTCTGTCAGGGCATCCTTATGTATCTCTATTGTGTCTGTTCCGTACTCTTTCTGGTAGCTTTCTGATATGGTCTCTGCAGGCAGTTTTCCAGGTTTTCTTAGTGGTACAAATCCTGCGTCTATTCTTGTGCAGATGGCTGTTGCCATAAAGAATCCTCTTGATTCTATTCCCACCACTTTTGTTATGCCTTTATCTTTGTAGTAGTCACATAGGGCGTTGCTCATTGTTTTAATGCACTCAGGTTTTTTTAGCGCTGTTGTGAAATCAATGAACTGTATTCCTTTTTTGGGAAAATCCTGAACTGTTCTGAACGATTCTTTTACCTCTTGTAGTGTCATAGTATTGTGAATTTATTATAATGTTTCACGTGGAACATTTGGTTTTATCTGCCCATCATAACCAGCAGAATGTTGATGTCGCTCGGCGATATTCCAGGGATGCGCGCGGCTTGTGCAATGGTCTCAGGGTCCGCTTTTGTGAGCTTCTGTCTGGCCTCTGTGCTGATTGCGTTTATTGTGCTATAGTCAAATTTTCCCTTGATTTTTATATTCTCCAAGCGGTGAAGTTTCTCTGCTATGAGGTTCTCTCTGGTTATGTATCCAGCATATTTCAGTTCTATCTCCACGCTCTCAGTGATCTCCTCTTTTCTGTTCTTTATGCTCTCAACTGTGGCTTTCAAACGTGGCGCTATGGAGCAAAGACCCTCGATGTTTACGTTAGGTCTTAATAGCAGTTCAAGAAGATGTGTCCTTCCTTTTATATGGGTTGACCCTATGTTTTCAAGGTAGCCGTTGGCCTCTGCAGGTGTTACGGAATCATACTCGATAACGCCCTTCAGGCGGTTTTTCTCTTCAAGTTTTGACTTCAGCAAATCCATTCTCTCCTTGCTTGCACAGCCTGCGTTATAGGCTTTTTCTGTTAGTCTCTCATCGGCGTTATCCTGACGCAGAAGGATTCTGTATTCAGCCCTCGATGTGAACATTCTATATGGTTCGTCCACACCCTTTGTGATTAGGTCATCAATGAGAACTCCTATGTAAGCTTCGTCTCGGGCAAGGGTGAACGCCTCTCCACCGTGACAGTTTATGTGTGCGTTTATACCGGCTATTATGCCTTGGCCTCCCGCCTCTTCATAGCCTGTGGTGCCGTTAATCTGACCCGCAAAAAAGAGGTTCTTTATGAGCTTTGTCTCCAAGGTTGCGGTCAGTTGGGTAGGGTCAAAGAAGTCATACTCTATGGCGTATCCCGGTCGGAAAATGTGTATGTTCTTGAATGCCTTTATCTGCTGTAGCGCCTGGAGCTGAATGTCCATTGGCAGCGATGATGAGAAGCCGTTAAGGTAATACTCGGTAGTATTTTCTCCCTCTGGTTCCAGGAACAGAGGGTGGCTCTCCTTGTCAGAGAAAGTAACAATTTTAGTCTCTATGCTGGGGCAGTATCTTGGCCCGATGCTTTTAATCTGTCCGTTGTAAAGAGGGGAGTCTTTCAGTCCGCTGCGTAGCACTTCGTGAACTTTGCTGTTCGTGGAAAGGATGTAGCAGGGCAGCTGTCTGAGGTTTCTGGGCTCGTAATCCAGATATGAGAATTTGTGAAAATCGGTATCACCGTCCTGTACTGTACAGCCCTTCAAATCCACGCTGCGGATGTCAATTCTCACGGGTGTGCCAGTCTTCATTCGGTCCGCTTTGAAGCCCATTGACTTTAACTGTTCTGTAAGACCGTAGCTTGCAGGCTCTGAGATTCTTCCGCCTCTTAATTGAGCTTTGCCAATATGCAGGAGTCCGTTTAGGAATGTGCCGTTAGTGAGAACCACACTTTTAGCCTTGAACTCTGCACCCATCATAGTCTTTACACCGCAAACAGCGTTGTTTTCTATAATCAGCTCATTTACAGTATCTTGCCACATATAAAGATGCTCAGTGTTCTCTAATACGCCACGCCATGTTGTAATGAATTTGGCCCTGTCACACTGGCTGCGCGGACTCCACATGGCCGGTCCTTTTGAGAGGTTCAGCATCCTGAACTGTATGGATGTGTGGTCTGTAACGTAGGCCATGCCTCCGCCCAGAGCATCTATCTCCCTCACTATCTGCCCCTTTGCAATGCCACCCACAGCAGGGTTGCAGCTCATTTGGGCTATCTTGTTCATGTCCATCGTAATGAGCAGTGTCTCAGAGCCCATGGATGCAGCAGCATGTGCGGCCTCGCAGCCGGCATGCCCTGCACCAATCACTATAACATCGTAGTTGAATTTCATGTCCTTTATTGAGGATAGTTGAGATTATCTCAATCTTTAAGATAGCAAAGATAATACTTTTTTTATTAAAATATTATTGATACTTTTGCCCTCGAAAAAAATTAGTAAGACTAATATGATAACATTTCAGACTATTGATGTAAAGCGTCCGGCAATAAAGGCACGGGAGTGCAGCGCTTGGATTAAGCATGTGGCGGCCAGCCACGGCAGGAAAGTGGGTGAGATAGCCTATATTTTCTGCTCCGATGCCAAGATACTTGAGGTTAACCGCCAGTATCTGGAACATGACTACTATACAGATATTATAACATTTGACTACACAGAGGGTGATGTTATAAGCGGTGATATCTTCATCTCTATTGATACAGTTTCAAGTAACGCTGCGGAACTTGGCATCGGGTTTGACAAGGAGCTCAGACGCATTATAATTCACGGAATTCTTCATTTGTGCGGCTTTAAGGATAAGCAGCCTGATGACAAGGCAGAGATGACACGTCAGGAGGACGCTGCATTACAACTATTGGATAACAAGAATTAAAAACTGTATATTATGTTGAACTATATTTGGGCTTTCTTTTTTATTATAGCTTTTGCAGTTGCCATTATTCAGGCGGTGTTTTTTGGAAAAGTTGAAATTTTTGGTGAAATTGTACATTCAACTTTTGATATGGCGGAGTTTGCTGTTATGAGTATAGCTCTTCCTCTTTGCGGAGTCATGACATTGTGGCTTGGTCTTATGAACATAGGGGAGAAGGCTGGGGCTGTGGGTGTTATGTCAAAGATTGTAGGACCGTTTTTCTCCAAACTCTTTCCTGAGATTCCAAAAAATCATCCGGCGAGTGGACAATTGCTGATGAATTTCAGTGCGAACATGCTTGGCTTGGATAACGCGGCGACCCCGCTCGGTCTCAAGGCTATGCAGAGTCTTCAGGACCTTAACCCCAAAAAGGATACGGCTTCCAACGCGCAGATAATGTTTCTTGCTCTCAACACATCTGGTCTGACCATTATTCCGGTTTCTATTCTTGCGCAGCGTGCCATTCTTGGTGCTGCAAATCCCACAGATATTTTTATACCTCTTCTTATTTCTACATATGTTTCTACTGTGTCTGCAATATTATTTGTTGGTATAAAGCAACGTCTCAATTTGTGGAATAGAGTGGTTATGGGCTGGATAGTAGGTTTGACTCTTCTCATTGGCGGTTTGTGCTGGTGGTTCACTACAATGAACCGTGAGGATATGGCTCTTGCAACCAATATAATAAGCAACTGTCTTCTTTTAATAATAATGGTAGGTTTTATAGGTGCCGCTCTATATAAAAAAGTGAATGTATTAGAATCTTTCATAGAGGGTGCAAAAGGTGGTTTTGAAACTTCTGTTAAAGTTATACCGTATATGGTAGGAATGCTTGTCGGCATTGCCGTTTTCAGGGCGTCCGGCACTCTTGATTTTATTACTTTAGGTATCTCAAAATTCTGCTCACTTTTCACTGACCATACAGAATGGGTTGATGCGCTTCCCACTGCGTTTATGAAACCTCTCAGCGGAAGTGGCGCAAAGGCAATGATGGTTGAGTGTATGAAGACGTACGGGCCAGACTCTTTTGCAGGTAGGTTAAGCTGTTTGTTCCAGGGTGCAGCTGATACTACGTTCTTTATAATTGCATTATATTTTGGGTCTGTGGGCATAAAACGTACAAGATACGCTGTAGGAGCCGGACTTTTTGCAGATTTTATGGGTGTAATTGCAGCAATTGTGGTTGCATACCTGTTCTTTTATTAACACAATTTAACACACAAAATACTTAAATTGTAACTAACGGTTATAGTCACTGTAACTGTTAGTTACAATTTTTTTTGTCTATTATTAATAATACTTAAACTTTTCATAAACTGTTGTGTAATAGAAAAATATGTTGTTACTTTGCAATGCTGTCTCCACAGTATTTATAAGGCCTGCAGACGAGCAGGCGTAACGGTTTTAACCGCCAGTGCATATATCCTCCCGCACATGACGGCTAAGGCTCAGAATTAATATCAATATGTTTGGATTATCCAATGTAAGTGTATCCGCCTTTTTGGCGGTAGAGGCTGCTTTGTTCCTAATTTTCAACATTGCAGTGTTCATTTGGTTCAAATTTTTCAATGCAGACATGGCTGGTGAGAGCCGTGAGCTGGAAGAGAGGTTTTGTGAAGATGAAGAGTTACCCTTTTAAGTTATTTGTTATATGAAAAGAAAAATTTACACAATCACCCTGTTTGCATTTTGGTGCATGTCCGCGCTGGCTCAGGGAAACGGAGTTGCCGCCATTGAGAAGGCAAACGCAGAGATTAAATCCTACATTGAACCTATAACAACACTCTTCTATGCAATATGTGCTGTGGTGGGTTTCATAGGTGCGGTTAAGGTCTATGGAAAATGGTCTTCCGGAAGTTCTGACACTACAAGAACTGCCGCATCGTGGTTTGGAAGCTGTGTGTTTGCCATTGTTGCCGTAACAGCCATCAGAGCGTTTTTTCTAGGATAGGTTGATATTAATGGCAAGATACAGAATAAATAAGGGAGTAGGCAGGGCTGTAGAGGTGAAGGGGCTAAGGGCTCAGTATTTCATATATGCCGTGATAGGTGTGATACTCGCAGTCATAATTTTTTTTGTTCTTTCATTCATTGTAGGGCAAACTCTCTCTCTGCTTCTCTCTTTTGTATCTCTTGTGTTTAATATCTCAATTTGCTTTGTTTTGAATAACAAGTTTGGGGAGAATGGTCTTAACCAGCTCTACGCTCAAAGAGCAACCCCAGACAGAATTGCTTTTAATAAAAGGGTTTGTAGAATCATTGTTGTAAATAATGAAGATTGATTCAAAAGATATTGAGTCCAAACTGCCGTTATTGTGCTGGGAGAATGGGTGTATTATCAGTAAAGCGGCTGATGTCACCGTTCCCCTTAAAGTGGAGTTACCTCAGGTTTTCTCCCTTGGAATGGAGGATTTTGAGGCTTTGCACCAGACATGGGTAAGAGCAATCAAGTCTTTGCCAGACTACACTATAGTGCACAAACAGGATTGGTTTTGGGAGTGTGGGTACGAGGCGGTACCGCACTCTGAATCTTCATTACTTGGAACGGCTTCTGACAGGCACTTTAACGGCAGACGTTATCTTTCGCATAGTTGTTTCATATACGTTACCCTCTCTTCTTCAAAAAACATTTCAAAAACCAGTACAATATCGGCACTTTGTACTGGTAATATGGTGGAAGAGGAAAAACTGGATGGGTCTGCCGTAAAAGCATTTCTTGATTCTGTGACTCAGTTTTGCTCCATTCTTGCGTCAAGCGGGTTTAACTGTACAAGGATAACATCTGACGAGATGGTTGGAAGCCCTTCAAGATTCGGTATTATTGAGCAGTACCTTACTCTCTCTCTCGGGGTGGAAAAACCTGTGCCACTATGTGATATTGTATGTACAAAGACCGACACGAAAATAGGGGACAATTATCTAAGCTGCTACTCATTGTCAGACTTATCGCAACTTCCTGCAGAGGTCTACACATATAGTCGTCATGACAGTTACTCTACGGATAATACACTGTTTGCTGTGGGGTACACCCATGCTTTGGGTTTTGAGCTTCCTTTTAGCCATATTTACAATCAGTATTTTTACCTTGAACCGCAGAAAAGCGTGATTTCACGGATAGAAAAGCGTGGTAGGGAGCAGCAGTCTCTATCTGGCATATCAAGGGAAAATGCCATAAACAAACAGTTTAATGACCAATATCTCAATGAGTGTGTGGCAAACAGCCGCAGATGTGTCCGTGCTGCTGCAAATGTGTTGCTATGGGATAAGAACTATCTTACTCTTCTTAAAAAGAACACTATGGTTGGTACGGCTATGACATCTCTTGATTGTACTGTAAATAAGACAGAGGTGATAGTGCCGCAAGTGTTCTGGGGAGGGATACCTGGTGCCGCATCGCAGTTTCCGTCTGAGATGACATTCCTGACATTTCTGGAACAGGCGTGTTGTTTCATCTATAATGAGGGGGCTAATGAGAATATCGGAGACGGGTCAGGGCTCAGGCTTTGTGACCGTATATTCGGCGTTCCACTGAATATAGATATATCTGACTATCCGCTACAAAGGGGTTGGATAGACAATAGGAATAAATTTATTTTAGGCCCGTCTGGGTCCGGAAAGTCATTCTTCACCAATCACATGGTAAGACAATACTATGAGTCAGGCGCCCACATAGTGATTGTTGATGTTGGAGACAGCTACCAAGGGTTGGCAAAACTGATAGAGGAACAGACTTGCGGAAGAGACGGATTCTACTGTAAATATACGGAGGATAATCCTATTTCATTCAACCCCTTTTATGTGGCGGACAGAGTTTACACTGTGGAGAAGAGGGAGCAGATAGCCGCGCTTATATTCTGCTTGTGGAAAAACGAGAATGAGCTAATTACAAAGGCGGAGGAGACTCATATCTCTGTAGCCATAAGCGGTTACATTGACAAAATATTGTCAGATGGCAGTTTCCCCTGTTTTGACGGTTTCTATGACTATCTTAAAGATGATTTCGCTAACTACTTAAGAGAGCACGATGTTCAAAGAGACAACTTTGACTTAGATGCGCTTCTACAGGTTTTAAGCCCATATTATACCGATGGAATGTACCATTTTCTTTTGAATGCCAAGGAGAATATTGATTTGCTCGACAAGAGATTCATTGTGTTCGAGATAGATAGTATAAAAGACCACAAGACTCTCTTCCCTGTGGTAACTCTCATACTTATGGACACGTTCATATCAAAGATGAGGCATCCTTCTCTTGCCATGCAGCGCAAGATGATACTTATTGAGGAGGCTTGGAAGGCTATCTCAAAGAGTGGTACTGCCTATTTCATTAAGTATCTGTTCAAGACGGTGAGAAAGCACTTTGGGGAGGCTGTGGTGGTGACTCAGGAGGTTGAGGACATAATAGGCAACGAGATTGTAAGAAACACTATTGTATCAAATGCTGACTGCAAGATTTTACTTGATCAAAGAAAGTATGCCAATAAATTCAGCGATATAAGGAACACTTTGGCCCTCTCTGAAAAAGAGACTGCCATTGCTCTCTCGGTAAACCGTAATATAAAGACAAAAAACCGCTCTCCTTACAAGGAGGTTTTTATTACTCTGAACGGAAATTTCTCATCGGTGTATGCGGTGGAGGTCTCAAAAGAGGAGTATATGACTTACACCACGGAAAAGACTGAGAAGGAGAGGCTATTGCAAGCAGTGAAAAAATGCGGCTCTTTCTCAGAGGCGTTAAAACAACTATGTTACTCATAATGAAAAGAATTTTTACATCCCTGATTTTTCTTTCTGTCACTATCGCGGTGATGTCTCAGGCTGTTGTGACAGACCCAACCTCAATGGCCCAGAGAATAGCTCTATTTCTGGAGGAGATGGAGGAGACTATTTCTCAGAGCCTTGACTTGGCGGAGAATAGTGAAAACACTTCAAAACTGCTTAGTCTTTCTAAAGAGACTGCGGAGAGCCTTATCAATGTAAGCAACTTTATAAAAACTTCAAGGCAGGTGGTTGAGATTACAGAGGCGGAGATGAGAATTGCTCAGAAACTCAGGGATTACTCTGCCCGTATAAAGGATATGGAATCCTTGACTCTTTCTGAGAAGGTGAATGTGGTCAACTCAATGGTGAATCTTGGCTCAGAGGCTATGAAGCGTATAAAGAGTGCGTTAGATATGGCCAAGAGCGGCAAAATTGACGCAAAACTGTCAGATTATGAAAGGTTGCAGATTCTGTCGCAGGTCGAGAATGAGGTGCTGGCTATTGAAAACGCCATTGACAGTTCTTATGAAATGAGCATGACCTCCGCCTCTATTGAGGGTATCAAGGGCACGCTTGAAAATCTTAGTCATTCAGCAATGATGTTTATTCCTTGACAGATATGGATTATTCGTTAAAAATAGTTTCTGAACTTGGAGAGGCTCTTACAAGGGGTCTTGACAATGTGCTTGATACGGCGGTTGACTATGCTGACGCCCTCTCTTCAACAGCCCAGCTTATTTGCGGGATAGCTGCTATGTTATACATCGGGTCAAAATTATGGAAATCATGGGCGAAGGGGGAGGAGATAGATTTTTATAGCATGTTGAGGCCTTTTGCCATAGGGTTGGTGATTATCTTTTTCTCCGGTTTCACCAAGATTCTTGATGCTGTTGTAATGCCTATAGAGGTGGCTACCGAATATGTAAAGACTTCGGCTTCGGAAAAAGTCAACAGCTCTTATACAGAGTATTTCAGACTCCAGAAGCAAGTACGGGAATTAAAGGCTAAAGCAGATGCAGAACGCGCCGTGCCAGCTGAAAAACTGAGCGTATGGAGGACGATTAGCAAAAACATTTCTGACGTAAAGGACAAGATATCAAACATTGCTGGAAGCACGTCTGACACTATTTTCAAATTTCTTATTGACATAGGAAGCGTGGTGGTAGAGGTTTTCACCATGGCCACAGTCTACTTTTATAAGGTTTATGTTGTAACCGCCAAGATAGTTCTTGTGCTGATTGGTCCTTTTGCATTGGCGCTCTCTGTTCTGCCGAGTTTCAAGGGCAATTTCAAGGCCTGGGTGGCGCAGTATATTAACGTAAGTCTATATATCCCTATATGCAATATAATTGGTTTTGTTCAATCAATGATTGTAACAGAGTGCCTGTATGTCCCATGCTCGGAGTCTCTCGGTACGGTGCTGGAGCAGGGGTTAAACAATGAGACTCTCACATCTATTGACGCCAGCTCCATTATGATAAAGATTTGCGGGATTTTGCTGGGTATAATCTCTATAATGCTCTACTCTCATGTTCCGGTATTTGCAAACTGGATACTGAGAGGCGACGGGTCCGGCGGGCTGGCTGCAGCATTCAGCGTGGGTGGCGGACTGGCTGCCACAAGGCTTAAAAATTTGGAAGGCGTAAATAGCGTGGCAGAGAAGATGGGTTTCACAAGCGGCGCCGCTGGTGGTGCGTCAGGACAGCAGAGTGGTGTATCAGGTGGAACTGATGTGCAAAATAGTGTGACAGGTGTTGATAATAAGTGATGCAGTATGTTCAAGAGTCTTAATAATATTCAATCGGCATTCTCTCTTGTGAGAGTATATGTGATAATGCTCACACTGCTTTGTGTGGCAATAACGGCATGTGCCTTATGGTGGTCCTTTGATTTTGCCGAACGCCAGCGTGAAAAAGTGTATGTGCTTGACGGAGGGGCGTCGCTTGTAATGGCGCTTCAGCAGGATGTGAACCAAAACAGACCGGCGGAGGCCAGGGCTCACGTAAAGTTGTTTCATGAGTATTTTTTCACCATTTCACCAGATAAACATACTATTGAACAGAGAATTGGGCAGGCTCTTTCTCTTGCAGGAAGGGAGGCTTTTGACCAATACCAGAATCTAAAGGAGGATGGTTTCTATGACCGTGTTATAGCAGCTGGAATAAATTGTGAAATCCAGACAGACAGCGTTGTTGTAAATACGCAAGTCTATCCTTTTACAGCACACTATTATGGAAGGACGGCTATTGTCAGGTCTTCAAACATTACATACAGAAATCTGGAGACTGAGTGTGAACTGGTGTCGTGCGCCCGTTCTGACCAAAATCCGCATGGCTTTATGATAGAGAAGTGGAGAGTGACAGACAATAGTGACATATCCGTGATTAAGAGATGAAAATAAGTAGAAAACAAATGATGGTTCATGTGTACTCTCTGTTTGCACTTGTTCTAGTGACCGTCCTTTTCTTCATATTAGGCGGAGGAAGCGGAGACAAGGCAGAGGGGCATAATGACAGCGTGCTTAACACATCTGTTCCTCTTGCAACGGAACAGACCATATCTTCTGACAGATTCACGGCTCAGAGACGGGAGGAGCAGCGTTTGCAGGATTATAACCGAGTGGAGTCTCTTCAGAGGAACTCTTTTGATTTTTTTAATAGTGATTCAAATTCTCCTAATTCAACCAGCAGTGCTCAGGTTCAGAACTCATCTGCTTCTGGCGAGAAGTTTTCTATTGTTAAACAAGGCAAGACCAAGACCGCGCATAAGGGAGGCGCAAGGAATGATAAAGGCTCTGTAAAAGATAGTATCATGAGGCTGAAAAGAGCGCAGCTGGAAAAGGAGTTAGGAATCAATCTCTCTGATTACGGATATGACAAATATACTGAAGAGACTCACATAGATACGGAAGATGAAGAGGATAGGGCGGAGGCTGGCGGATTTTATGGATTGGACTCGGAGTCAGATATGTTTGAAAGGGATGTCAGAGCAGTGGTTCACGGCAGCCATGAGAACATGACATCGGGGTCAATAATTAAGATGAGGCTGATAGATGATATGGAGATTGACGGTGTGAAAATACCGATGAATACTTTTGTTTTTGGAAAATTGTCATTCAAAAGCGGCAGGGCTATGATTAGGATTCAAAGTATCAATTTTCATAATAGGATTATAAAATTCAAAGGGGTTGTGTATGATACAGATGGTTTTGAGGGGATATATGTCCCGGATAACATAATAAGCGACACTAAAGACAAGGCCGCCTCAGACGCGATAGGTGGTGTAAACTTAAATGTGTCATCCAAATCAAAAATTCTCAACTCCGCCATATCCGCTGTGGGGAATGCGGTCAAGGGGGCTGTAAGCGGTTCAATAAGAGAGTCAAAGATTTCAATTTCATCAAACTACATGATAACAATTAAGAGAAAGAAATGAAAACACTGAAAAAACTTACTGTTGCTCTCCTGAGTATGCAAATTGCTCTTATGTCATACGCCCAGGTTGCCGAGACACTGAGGCTTAGCGACCATCAATGCGTGGTGCTGTGCTTCAAGTCCGATATCAAGTATGTGGATTTTGGAAGCGGCAATATACAGGGGGAGAAACTATCATCTGAAAAGCTTCTTAAACTTAAGAGCAAGAGACGTGGTTTTGATGACTCCACCATATCCATAGTTACTTCAGATGGCGGGTATCATCAGTTCAATGTTATATATTCAGATATGGTTGACAAACCTGTCTGGCGTCAGGACGGCAACTCATACTCATTGGATTCAATCGGATTCTCATCAGTAAAGACCACTCATTTTATTTGTGATGAAAAGATATCTGATATAGTTACAGGTTCACCTGATATTATCGCGGGATATGCGGAGAAAATAGACAATATAGTAAAGGCAAAGGCTTTGAAGCCGGACTTTGAAATGACCAACATACACCTGATTACACAGTCAGGTTACATATATACCTTCAATGTAAAACCTGATGTTGCACCTAAACGTCTTTCGGTTGTTCTATCATCTGAGGATGAGGTCACTCAGTCGTCGCAGGCTATTTTTAAGAACAACTCAGTCAATGACAACCAGATGAGGATTTTTGCAGAAAAGCTTGAATCTTCAAAATGCAGGATTAATGACATTGGCGTGGTTGATCTTAAAATGGCCTTCGCGATGTCGGGTATATACAGTTACAATGATCTTCTGGCGTTCAGGCTTGATATTCAGAACAATGGCAGGATTGATTACTACATTGATTTTATTAAGGGGTATATACGGGACCGATCTCTGACAAAGACCACTGCAGTGCAGGAGGAGGAGCTACAGCCAGTGTTTGTGCACTATTCAAAAGAGCGAGACTCCGATATTGTAAAAGCTGGGGAGGCTGTCAGTGTTGTGATCTTCTACTCCAGATTCACAATCCCCCATAAACGTATGCTCTATTTTGAGATGTTTGAGAAAAACGGGGGCCGGCATCTTGCTTTTCCTGTTTCAGACAAGGAGATACTAAAAGCAAAGGCTATTTACTGAAACTATAAACTATAGAATATGAAAAAAGTTGTTTTGTTATTTGTGGCGTCAATCTTTGTGTTTATTACAGAGAGTGCTTACGCCTCGTCCCCTTTGTCTCATATCAAAGGGATGCACGCCATTGGCATAAGGGGCGGTACCGGTCTTGGCAACACATTTGATGTAGGTGCAATGTACCAGTATCACTTCTCAAGGCGTTGGTCTTTTGTGGCAAACGTGGATTACGAGAAAGGTGTGTTCAGCAATGCCGGTTTCTGGAGTGTTAAGGTATTGCCTGGAGTGGAGTGCAGTGTATGGCATCCTGCTTCGTGGTTTTATCTTCATCTAACAGGAGACATCAACTTAGGTTATGACAATTGGAGCAATGCAGATATCGGCCGCAAAGCCTCCGGTTTTGCACTGGGGCTTGACCTTGGTTTTAATCTGGAGTTCTATGCTGTCCCCGCTCTCTCTTTTGTGCTGCAGGCTCAGCAAGGTTGGAACTGGGGTTTTTATGATACAGGAGGATACAACTATTTTCATCCTTTGTTCTCCGTGGGTGTAAAGTACAATATCAAGTAATCAATTGTAAAAATATAATGTTATGAAAAAAACTTTACTAATAGCAATTCTTTTCTTTGTTGCTGTTTACTCGCATGCATATTATGACTATTGGAACGGAAGACTTTATAAGAACGGACCATATGTGAACGAGCTTATATCATCATATCCTACACATGATCATGAATACATCCAGCTTTCAAAACAATATATAACAGATGGCAGACTTAGTTTCTCCACATCTTTTAATCTTCGTTGGGATAATTTTCATAGAAAACTGGCATTAAACCATTACTGGGGCACGTGGTATATAGTTGGTTTCAGATATCAGAGAAATGTTTATGTCTACCTATCAGGAACAACTAATTATATTGAGTTGGTAGATCTAAGAGTGGAAGACGGGTATTTTGACGTCTCGGACAATATACTTTGGGCTGAAAGTCATATTGGCCTGAGTTCTTATAGCTCACAGGCTAATAGCGCAAAATTTTACGAGGAGCTTTCAGCGGATGTAAAGTCTCTTATTAAAAATAAGGATTATAGTTTGTATGTTGTATATCAGTTCACTCCTGTCCCATTGGCAGATCATGACAATTATCATTATGATCCGGCTGAAACTGAGAGATATATATCCAGTAGCACTGTTGTTGTCAATAGTACGCAGACTGGAGCCACTCCAGTCTTCAAGGTGGCTGAAACCAAGACCAATTCTGTGATAAATGTGAACGGACGTCAGAATCCACTCTATAATACTGGTTCTGGTGACAGGTATATAGTATACAATTCACCTGACGCTATAATATCTGTTGTGGCGGATACTGTAAATCTTCCATGTACCGTAAATAAAATATCCGGTACTTCCACATCCACGTATATAGGGTATGGCACGTTCGTCGCCTCTATAGGGGCAAACTCCATACCTACAGACATTGACCATTCAACAGATATCAGGGAAACAGGCTGCGGAGTCATTTATTCTGGCTGCTCCAGGGTATGTAATAGTGTGACCAAGAAATATATAGCATTCCTTAATGATATGAGGAATGTCATGCTATCATACATTAACAAATGTCTTGAAATTGTCTCTTAACTCACGTATGACGGAATATGCTGAAAACACGGTGGAGGAGTTCACATCAAGCTGCAATGTGAACTATAGAATGTCAAGAATATATCACCTGAGGGATTTTTCGCATGTGAACGTATACACGGGCATTCAGTATGGCAGTGGGGCATTACTAAAGATACAGAATTCAAATATTTATACCGGACAGATTGATTATAAGAAGAATGTATCGCTTAAAAATATCCTTGCGCTTGGATATGAGCCATATGGTCCGTCTTATATACAGGACCTTGCAGAGGGGAAAGGCATAACAAGTAACATATTGGAGTTTGAGGTGGTAAGTGCGGTTACTGTTCCGTCTTTATCAGCTGCGGAGAAGGCTGAGCGTCTCACTTGTGTCACTGACTCCCTTAACAGAGACGGTGATTTTATCCACCTTGAAGGAAAAACCATATCATGTGGCAACTACTCGCCTACTTTGTATGCTCCTGTATATATGTGGGAGGTCTCATTTGACGGACAGAAGTGGGAGCCTCTTACAGAGGAGAACTACTCTAAATATATTATAGACCGCTATAACGTAAAGTTTGCAGTAGTGATGGATTCAGAGAAGGACCTTCTTCTGCGCTCCACTATTCTCAAAAACAAGAGCAAGGCCATGTTCCGCCAGATGGTGGTTTTAAAGTCCTTTGAATCAAATGAATATAGCCCGTTATACAGTTATGCGGAGAATGGCAGGTACTATATAGCAGTTCACGCGTCAACATATTACACTTATATACCAATCCCAATTTTGGATAAGGATAACATTGAGTTTTCTCCAAAAAAGTTCCCACAGCAGCAGTATTTGTGTAGAGGGGACGCCTTGCCTTATGATAAAATCAATTTCCGCCTTGTAAAATCCACAAATGTTTCACAGACGGATGTTGATAGAATGGAGGGTATTTCATCATATAAGATATATGAGCTTATAGGTGACTCTGTTGGTAAGATTGTATCAAATACAAACACATACACCATGAGCTTCAAGGGAGAGGATGCAGCTTTCCGTTGCGTTATCTCATGGTGCCGTGACTCTCTGTACAAAGATGTATGGGTGTACGCCAACCCCGATGAAAAGATTGAACTTGATAAGGCTTCATCAAACGTGGTTATCAGCGAAAGGGATGAGCAGAACGGAGTGTTATCATTGCTTTGTCAGGGTGGAAGGACCCCATCTCTTACAGTGAATGATTCAAATACATCGGAGTGTACATTCTATTATCGCCGTGTAGTGGCATTTGAGCCTCCCCAGGTTACGGTTAATGACTTTAGCAAGATGAGTCGTAGCAAGATTGTATCATTTATGAACAGCCATGGCTGGGATTATGAGCAGGAGACAGGGACCACAGTTGAGAATGCCGGGCTTGATGCATTACGGTCATGGTGCAGGGTGAAAGAAGATTCAGAAAATGCAGCCATTGTTGACAATGCAAGAGCTGAAAATGAAAGGCTTAACGCATGGAGGGAGTTTGAAAACGGCAATTCAACGGTGTTTGATGGAGTTGGTGCGGACAGCAAGCATGAGATTCTTTATATTCACAAGCAGAATAAAGCCACTTTGTGTTACAGCCCTGACGTGAGACTAGAGGTGGAGTTCTTTGACGGAATAGAAAATAACACCATTGCATTTGCCAGTGCGTCAGATGTCTCAAAAAGTATTTTGTATGTGCCGGTTAACACACCATCGCCAGCTATCAAAGGTGCATCTGTCAGCGGAGGATATGGCGGTGAGTATACATACAGGTACATTTACAAGGAGAATGGCGGAGTATGGCAGTTGCTGCCGGATGACGGGATCTCACTTCAGAAAAACGCTATTTTGCTAGATAGAGACTATCAGATAGCCAGAGTTGTTATTTCAAGAAAAGACGGCGATATGCTCACTCAGGTTTGTGACACCAGTAACGTTCTCACCCTTGTAGTATATGAGGAGCTTGATCAAAATGATGTGATCGTTTCAGGTGGCGGTCAATGCGCAGGTTCACTGATTAGTGCAGGAATATCTAATTATGATCCGCCAAAGGAGGTGTCAGATGTTACAAAATTTGTATGGAGTGCTTCTGACCCGGATGTTGACCTGGTACTTTCAGGTGAAATGGACAGAAATTGTCTTGTATACAACACCAAGTCTAGTTTTATTCTCACTGTCTACAGGGAGGACTCAAGTACAGGGGTGAAGACTACGCCGGTAAGCGTGCCGGTGGATGTTGTAAGTGTAAAGCCTTCATTCACCCTAAAAGTTGGAGACAGGGTAACAAACATACTTGATTATCCAGATGAAACTTTCACTTTCCAAAGCGGCACCAGGTTTGAACTTCAGAATAACAGTGCTGAGGCTGATAGCTATATTTGGAATCTGGAGCTGCAGTACTACACAGGAGTGGAGGTGGAAGGACTCACATCATATCTGGAGAATCCTGTCTGCTATTTGTATAATCCAGGACAGAACAAGATTCGCCTTACAGCCAAGAACTCACTTGGGTGCGAGTCATCTGTAACAGCGGAGAATATTTACATACAATCATCAGCCTTAAGACGTGGAATTGTCTATTCTCATTTTGACGAGGATGAGTCTGAAGGGTGCTACATTGCTCCGGAAGATCAGTTTGATGTATTTCCCACTATAACAGAAGGAGAGGATGTAAATGTGGTCTTTTCCGGAGGGGGATTCCAATATACTGTTATAAGTTCATCTGGTACTATTATTGCAAATGGTACGGCCAGCCATAGTGTCATAATCTCTTTCACTGGTGTCGCCTGTGGTCTGTACACTATTGTTGCGGTCCCATACGGGAATGAATCAGGGGATATAAGTTTCAAAGCGTTTAAGATTATTAGAAAATAAGGCTATGAATGTATTAAAAGTTGCAAGGAGGCTTGCTTCCGCATTATTGGTTATTATGGTTGTTTCATCATGCGAAACCAGAAATGACCTGTTTCATAAATTTAACAAGGCCCCCGATGTTTATGTCAGTGGCAACAGAGGTGATTTCAGTGAAAAGAGGCGGGAGTGTGACATGCTCCTGCGTCACGGAGAGAAGCATATTTTGTACTTTGACTATGATGATGACTATATTCAGAACGGAGTAACTGTGGAGTATGCGGTTTTCTCTGAGCAGGAGGTGCCCCAGTATGTGAAACACGCTATGGATACAGAGTCCAGAAGGCTGATTATCTCCGATGAATTGCCAGTTTTCACCCTAAATGAGAAGGTTGTGAAGTTTAATGTTAAAATTATTGTCACAGACTACTACGGTGACAAGGGAGAGGCTTTGATAAGGGTGGTGAATTGTGACAACAGACCTCCGGTTCCGTCAATAGAGTTGAAAAGAATAGATTCAATGGAGTATTCAATAAGCGCCGCGGCAAGTACAGACCCTGACGGTGATGCTGTTACAGCTTTTGAGTACCTGATTGACGGTGAGACAGTGGCTGAAGGGGCAGGTTATGAAAGTAGCGATGACAAAGGATGTTACTTCAATCCGGGCATGGCGGGTAAAAAGGGAACATACATAATATCCACGCCTTTGACAAGCGTTAAACATGCATTTCAAACCACAGGAACCCATACAATCCATGTAAGGGCAAAAGACTCTTTAGGCCTTTGGAGCCAGTGGGTTTCAGTCAATGTTGATATTTGAATCATGTTTTTTTAGTAATTTTTGAAAAAAATTAAAATTTGCCTTAACTTTGTCCTTTTAAGCGATATAAGCAAGAAAGGATAAAGTTATGGGTTTTTGGTCAAAACTGTTTTTAGGAGGTTTAGGATGGACATTGGGCGGCCCTATAGGGGCTATCCTTGGAGTTCTGGCAGCCAGTTTCTTTGATGGCAAGTCAAAGTTCTCAATAGAGGACGGCGGCACCTCCGGTGGTAATGATGATTTCCAATCCCGTAAAACCACACAAGGTGATTTTCTTCTTGTGCTCATGATACTTGCCGGCTCTGTCATGAAGGCTGACGGCAATGTGCTTAAGAGCGAGCTTGAAGAGGTGAAGGCGTTTCTACGCGCTAACTTTACAGAGGAGGAGGGCAAGGAGGCTCTCCAGATGCTAAAGAAAATACTCTCATCCAATTATGACTACAGGGAGGTGTGCCGTCAGGTTAAAAGCAGATTGAACTACTCTGGTAAACTTGAACTGGTACACATGCTGTTTAAGATAGCATCGGCTGACGGTGATATAAGCCAGCCGGAGATAAATATCATCTATGAAATGTGCCATCTCATGGGCGTTTCAGATGCAGACTACTCTTCAATTAAGGCAGCATACAAGACATATACCTACGGCAGTTCCGGCCGTAGCGGAAACGGAGGCTCGTCAGCAAAAAGGCAAATGAGCCTGGCGGATGCGTACAAGATACTTGAGGTTTCAAGCAACGCCACAGATGATGAAGTGAAAAAGGCGTACCGTAGAATGGCTATGAAGTATCACCCTGACAAGGTGAACAATTTGGGTGAGGAGGTGAAGCGCTCAGCCACTGAGAAGTTCAAAGCGGTGGGTGAGGCTTATCAGATTATCAAGAATTCACGCGGTATGCAGTAGAAAGGAGATTTAATTATGGGAAAAAAGAAAAAGAGGGAGAGAGAAAGAGAGAGACGTAAGTCTGGTCGTCAGGCTATATACGGAGGCAGACGCAGGATGGAACCTGTGCCAACAAGAGAGATTATAGGAAAACTGGACCGCAATAATAACGGAAAGGCGCACATTGTTCCTGAGGACGGCTCGGAGCAGGTGTTTGTGGCGGACCGCAATGTGAACCACGCTGTCAAGGGTGATTTGGTAAGAGCTGTCATGTACGCAGCACGTGCAGGCCGCCAGCCTGAGGCTGAGGTTGTTGAGGTGCTGAAGCGTGCGCGTGAAAACTTTGTGGGTGTTCTGTCACTGAGCAATAACGTGGCTTTTGTAGTTGTAGACAACCGTATTCTCACTAATGATATCTATGTTCCTTCTGACAAACTGAAGGGAGCAACTGACGGACAGAAGGTTATAGTTAAAGTTGTAGACTGGCCTGATAATGCCAGAAACCCTATCGGGTACATAGTTGACGTGCTTGGTGACGCTGGTAACAATGACACTGAGATGCACGCCATTCTGGCGGAGTACAATCTGCCGTACAGCTATCCGGAGGAGATATCGGCGGAGGCGGAGAAGATAGATATAACCATATCAGAGGAGGAGATTGCGCGCCGTCTTGACTATCGTGATGTGGTCACATTTACAATTGACCCACGTGACGCCAAGGATTTTGATGATGCGCTGTCTATCAAGAAGCTGGACAATGGAAACTTTGAGGTGGGTGTCCATATTGCTGACGTAACCCACTATGTGAAAGAGGGGGATATTATTGACAAAGAGGCGTATAGCAGGGCCACGTCTGTATATCTGGTGGACCGAACAGTTCCCATGCTTCCTGAGAAGTTGTGTAACATGGTATGTTCTCTGCGCCCGGACGAGGAGAAACTCACCTACTCTGTAATCTTTGAAATGACACCTAAGGCGGAGGTTAAGAAGAGACATATCACAAAAGCAGTGATTAAGAGTAACCGCAGGTTCACGTATGAGGAGGCTCAGGAGATTATTGAGAGCGGAAAAGGCGATTATGCAGAAGAGGTGCTTGACTTGAACTCTCTTGCCGTCATACTTAGGGAGCAGCGTTTTGCAGAGGGTGCCATATCATTTGAAAGGACAGAGGTGAGATTTGAGATTGATGAGACAGGCAAGCCGCTCAGTGTCTACTTCAAGGAGCAGAAGGAGGCCAATAAGCTTGTTGAGGAGTTCATGCTGCTTGCAAACCGCACCGTGGCAGAGAAGATTGGAAAGGTGAAAGGCGATACCAAACCTAAGACTTTTGTCTATAGAATACACGATGAACCGGACCGTGCCAAGTTGCAGAATTTGTCAGAATTCATCAAGAGATTCGGCTATAAATTCAAGCCAGAGGGGGAGAAGAGTGATGTGTCAAGATCCATAAACCGCCTGCTTGACAAGGTGCAGGGTACAAGGGAGCAGAACCTTATAGAGACAGTGGCGTTGCGCTCCATGGCCAAGGCTGTGTACAGCACTCAGAATATAGGCCATTACGGACTGGCGTTTGATTTTTACACACACTTTACATCGCCGATACGCCGTTACCCTGACATGATGGTTCACCGCCTGCTTTTCAGCTACCTCAATGGTGGAGGCTCCGTAAAAGAGGAACAGTATGAAGAGTATTGCAATCACTGCTCAGACATGGAGCAGGTGGCGGCAAGCGCAGAGCGCGCCTCCATCAAATACAAGCAGGTTGAGTTTATGAGTGACAAGAAGGGTCTGGTGTTCTCAGGCGTGATATCGGGTGTTACAGAGTGGGGCATATATGTGGAAATCACAAGTAACAAGTGTGAGGGTATGATACCTATCCGTGAGCTTGATGATGACTACTACACTTACGATGAAAAGAACTACCAGATAACAGGTAAACGCACACATAAGATATACCGTCTAGGAGATGAGGTGAATGTGATGGTGGCTAATGCGAACTTAGATAAAAAACAGTTGGATTTTACACTGGTGTAATATGAAAGTAAAAGTAAATATAATTAACAAGTCAAAGAACGCGCTTCCGGCATACGCAACAGATTTAAGCGCAGGAATGGATTTAAGAGCGTCTCTTGACGCTCCGGTGACGCTCAACCCTATGCAGCGTAAGCTTATACCTACGGGGCTTTTCATAGAGCTGCCTGAAGGGTATGAGGCGCAGATACGCCCTCGAAGCGGCCTGGCTTTGAAGAAGGGCATTACAGTGCTGAACACACCTGGCACCATAGATGCTGACTACAGGGGAGAGATAGGGGTTATCCTAATCAATTTAGGCGAGGAGCCTTTTGTTATTGAGAATGGTGAGCGTATATGCCAGATGGTGATTGCGCAGCATGCTGTGGCCACGTTAGTTGAGGTAGACGAGCTTACTGACACTGAGAGAGGCGCAGGCGGGTTTGGCCATACAGGAAAGAAATGAGAAGATTTGAAGCTGTAATATTATTTCTGCTTACCACTGGCACATTATGTATGGCGGCGTCTGGTAAAAAGGCGCTTCCAGACAGTGTTGTGTATGAGAGGGACTCCCTTTTCATAGAGAGCTTCCGCTACAAATACACTGGAAAGGCTGACAGTGCCTACAATGTGCTCTTCAAGGCTGACTCAATAGCTCCTGATAACGCTGCTGTCTGCTATGAACTTGGCTCAGCTCTTGTCACCAAAGATTTTGAGCAGGCGTTCAAATACCTGAAAAAGGCTGCGGAGCTTTCACCAGACAACTATTACTACCAGAAGGCGCTCATTAGGGCCTACATCGCCGTAAGTGACTACACATCCGCTATAAAGGGCTATGAAACACTTGTGAAAAAGTTCCTGGACCATGAAGGGGACCTGTATATGCTGGCCGAGCTGTATGTGCGCATCAAGGATTTCAAGTCTGCCATAAAGACTCTTGAAAGGCTGGAGAGGCTTACCGGAGTGGATTCATACGTCTCAATGTCAAAAGTGGAGGTCTATAAAATGGCCGGCGATGTGAAGTCCGCCCACAAGACTCTTGACCGCATGATAAAGGAGATGCCGCTGAATTCGTCATTCTGGGTGATGAAGGGTGACATGTATCTCATGTCAGGTGATTTGAATGAGGCGTATGAGTGCTATGAAAAGTCAATGGAGATAGCTCCTGATAACGGAGAGGCGCTTGAGTCACTCTATATGTACTATGTGCGTACAGGTGAGACAGACAAGGTACAGGATATCACGAACAGAATATTTGCATCGTCAGACATATCCTTCAAGCGCAAGAAGGAGTACCTGAACCAAACTGTAAGGTACTACACCGCCACCAGAACCCCGCTTTCGGAGCTTGACACAATATACCGCAGCATGATAAAGGCTGAGGCCGATAATGCCGACATAAGGCTTATGTATGCAGACTACTTGATGAACATGTCACGTGGCCAGGACGCAATAGAGGAGCTGCGCTCGGCGGTATATGTAAACCCTCAGTGCAAGGAGTGCTGGGAGTATCTGCTCTATCAGACAGCTCAGAGCAATGACTCAATAATGACAGAGAAGGTGCTTTCTGACGCTATGGACGCCATACCTGAGAGTGCGGACTTCTATTATTACAGCGGAATATGGAACTATTCCAAAGGGATGACAGATAAGGCTCTTGACTATATGCTAAAGGCTGACAGCATAGTGAGCGTATCAGAAAAATCACTTAATGACAACAATAAGAAGGACCTCTGGAACTACCTTTTCAACTATTACTACCAGAAGGGAGATAATGAAAAGAAGTACCTCTATCTGGAAAAGGCGGTAAAGGCGTTCCCTGATGACCTTGCGGGTCTTAACAACTACGCCTACATACTTGCGGAGGATAACACAGACCTTGACAAGGCTGAGGCTATGAGCAAGAAGACTGTGGACAAGGAGCCGCTGCAGAGCCTCTATCTTGACACATACGCCTATATTCTTATGAAAAAGGGTCAGCTCACATACGCCAAGTTCTACATTGAGCAGGCTTTGGAGTATATGAAGTCCAACCCCGATGCGGTCATTATAGAGCACTACGGAGACATCCTCTTCAAACTGGGAGATGTGGATGGAGCCATGGAGCAGTGGAAGCGCTCTTACGTTATGGAGAGAGAGGGTGCTGATAAAGAGAAATTAAAACAGAAAATTGATAAAAAACAATATGTTGAATAGCAGAGTTTGGAACTGGGCGGTCTTGTTTGCGGCAGCATTTACAGTTGTGTGTTGCTTGTCAGGGTGTAAGGCAAAGAAGAGTGCTGTTACTAGCGGCAAGATAGCATCGCAGGTGACAGCCGCCATGCAGAACCAGAATTATCGCACGGTTAAAATGAGGGTCACGCTTGACGCTCCCAACATTTTGCCTATGAAGGTAAAGGCCACTGTGAATGTAGAGACCGGCAAGCGTCTTATGATATCAGTGCAGCCGCTTTTAGGTATAGAGATGTACCGTATTGTGTGCAATGCAGACAGTGTAGTTTTCATAGACAAGATGCAGCACACATATATGGCTGAGCCCTACTCCAAGTTTACAGACAAGAACTATAATCTGAACTACGGTATGATTGAGGGGCTACTGTGTAACAGGTATTTTGACCCGCTTGAAGATAACTTCAAGGATGTGGCCATAACATCTGACGGGGTTAACACCATTTATAGAAAGCAGGCTCCGTCATACTATGTTGAGTTTTTGCAGAGAGAGTATCTGATGCGTACATTCTTCTCTACAAATGACGGTTCTCAGTATGTATCAGGTGATTATAACTCATTCCAGCTTTTTGGTGAGTATGTGTTCCCTAAAGCGGCGGTATGCGCGGTATCATCAAAGCAGATGTCGTTTTCAGTGAATATCAGTTTTGACAGCGTGGAGTTTGACAAGGACGTGAACATTCAGACATCGCTGCCGTCAGGATATCAGAAACAGACCATAGAATCTTTAATCAAGAGTATATTTAAATAGAGGAAATGAAAAAGTTTTTTGCAATAGTTGCATGTATGCTCTTTGTGCTGTCAGCTGGCGCACAGAGTGTTGAGGAACTGAAAAAGAAGAAGGAGAGAGCCCTTAAGAACCTTGAGGCCACGTCAAACCTTATCTCGGAGAACAAGCAGACCACGGCCAAGACAATGACCAAGATAAACCTGCTACAGGCTGAGATAAAGGAGCGTAGGGTTGTTATTAACTCTCTAAATGCTGAGGTGGCCGAGATAAACCGTCAGCTCTCATCGCTGAGAACAGAGATTGCGTCACAGAGAAAGCAGCTTGAATCCTTGAAGAAGGAGTACGCCGCCCTTATGTACCATCAATATTACAAAAAGGGCAAGTGGGATAACCTTCTCTTTGTGCTTTCTGCAAACAATGTGGCTCAGAGTTACCGCCGTTACCGTTATGTGAAGCAATATGCACAGTACTGCACCCAAAAGGCTCAAGAGATAGAGGCTGTTAAGGCGGATCTTGACAAAAAACTGGCTGAGGTTGAGGCTGTACGCCAGCAGAGAGTGGAGGTGCTTAACGCCCGCAAGCAGGAGAGCGCAAAACTCCAGTCTGAGAAGACAAAGCAGGATAATCTGGTTAAGGGACTTAAAAAGCAGCATAAGGAGCTCTCAAAGCAGCTCAAGCAGCAGCAGGAGGTGGCAAACCGCTTGAACTCACAGATTGAGAAGATGATTGCTGATGAGGCTAAAAAATCAGGTAAGAAGGGGGCTGGGAAAGACGGCGGATATGCACTCACCAAGGAGGAGAAACTTGTATCCGGCAACTTTGAAAAGAACCTTGGACGCCTGCCATGGCCTGTTGACAAAGGTCTGGTTGTGGGAGCATTTGGTATTCAGCCGCACCCTGTTCTTGAATATGTAACCACAAACAACAAGGGAATATATATCCAGTGTCCTACGGGAACCAAGGCACGTGCAGTGTTTGAGGGTGAGGTTACACAGTGCTTTGCCATCCCAGGCAGTAATAACGCCGTTATTGTAAAGCATGGTTTGTACCGCACGGTATATGCTAATCTGAGCAAGGTGAACGTAAAGGTGGGTGACAAGGTTACCGCCAAGCAGACAATAGGTACCATATATTCAGACCCGGATGAGGATAACAAGACAGTTCTCTATTTCCAGGTTTGGAAAGACAAGACCATTCAGAATCCTGAAATATGGCTTGCCAGATAGCATTTGTAGAATATTTTTATAAATTTGCGCATTAAAATTTTAAGACAATGGCCAGAACAAAAGTTATTGAGGCTCTAAGCTGTACGGAGTATGGCAAGAGCGTGGTTGTAAAGGGGTGGGTACGCACCCGCCGTGGTAATAAAAATGTAAGTTTCATAGCCCTTAATGACGGCTCCACAATAAAGAATCTGCAAATAGTTGTTGACTTCTCCAAGATAAGCGAGGACTCTATAAAAGATGTTACAACTGGTGCATGCATCTGTGCTACAGGTACACTAGTGCAGTCACAGGGTGCAGGCCAGAGCGTGGAGATGCAGGCGGACAGCATAGAGGTTTACGGACCTGCTGACGCCACCTATCCGCTTCAGAAGAAGGGTCACACAATGGAGTATCTGCGTGAGATAGCCCATCTGCGTCCACGTACAAACACATTCGGGGCAGTGCTCCGTCTGCGTCATAACATGGCGTACGCAATACACACATTCTTCCATAACAAGGGATATTACTATTTCCACACCCCGCTTATCACAGCGTCAGACTGTGAGGGCGCAGGTCAGATGTTCCAAGTTACAACCCTTGACCTTAACCGCATAGCGGCTGGAAACGGCCCTGTAGATTACAGCAAGGATTTCTTTGGCAAGCCTACAAGCCTGACAGTTTCAGGTCAGCTTGAGGGCGAGCTTGGAGCCACAGCACTTGGTGCCATCTATACATTTGGTCCTACATTCCGTGCGGAGAACTCAAACACACCTCGCCACTTGGCAGAGTTCTGGATGATAGAGCCTGAGATAGCATTCATGGATAAAGAGGAGCTTATGGACCTTGAAGAGGAGTTCGTTAAATACTGCGTAAAGTGGGCTCTTGACAACTGTGCAGATGATCTTGCATTCCTCAACCAGATGATTGACAAAGGCCTTGTAGAGCGCCTGAAAGCAGTGGCTGACACAGAGTTTGTGCGCCTGCCATATACAGAGGGCATAAAGATACTTGAAGAGGCTGTGAAGAACGGCAAAAAGTTTGAGTACCCTGTATATTGGGGCTGTGACCTTGCCAGTGAGCATGAGCGTTTCCTTGTGGAGGAGCACTTCAAACGCCCTGTTATAATGACAGACTACCCTAAAGAGATAAAGGCCTTCTATATGAAGCAGAACACCGATGGCAAGACCGTGCAAGGCACCGATGTACTCTTCCCGCAGATAGGAGAGATTATAGGCGGCAGCGTGCGTGAAGAGAACTATGACAAACTATACGCCCGCATCAAGGAGCTTAACATTCCTATGAAGGATATGGACTGGTATCTTGACACTCGCAAATACGGCTCATGCCCTCATGCAGGCTTTGGCTTGGGCTTTGAGCGTCTGATGCTCTTTGTAACGGGTATGCAGAACATCCGCGATGTTATACCTTTCCCGAGAACGCCTAATAATGCTGAGTTCTAACTTAAATAAAAAAGAGGGCTAAGGCCCTCTTTTTTATTTACTGATGTTCCGGTCGTAATAGATCTACTAGAGTTTTTACCGGGGTGAATGTTGATGGGGGAACCTCAACAAACACTGTTATCCAGTTTGCCATAGAGCCGTTCCAGAGGCCTGGGAGCTCCTGTATCTTCATGTCTATACCATTCTGACTCTTAGATGAAATAAAGCCTGTGAGAGGGTCTATATAGTTTTTCAGATTGAACTTATTGCCCTTATAGTTCTTTACTGAACATACAAGGTCCACAGGGTTGAAGTGTGATGACTTCTGCACCAGTTCCACTTGGAATTTGTTGTTAAAATCAATCTGTGAAGACTCAATAATTTGTAGGCTTGTCTCGCCATGCTTATCCTTAACCCAGTACGGACCGCCGCCAGGCTCACCCTCATTTCTTACCATACCGCACACTCTTATAGGGCGGTTCAGTTTCTGGTGCCAGAACGCCACCTTCTCACGGGTAGAAAGTGCAAAATAGCTAAGGTTAACCTTAATCTGCAGAAGTGAGCTTGCGTATGCCTCTATCTGCGCCAGACGGGCGTTATTTATAGAGAGACTGTCAAGATCCTCAAGAGCCTTATTAGTTTGCTCTATAAGTATCATAAGCAGACCGGCAAGAAACTTCTTATAGGTGTAGGTGTCATCTTTCAGGCGGTCAACAGTTACGTTGTCAATGTTCTTTATGAAGATGATATCCTCTGTGCAGTCATTAAGGTTCTCTATAAGAGCACCGTGGCCTCCCGGGCGGAAGAGTAGTGAACCGTCTGCATTCCTTACCAGTTTGCCGTCCGCCATGTTTATGGCAAGCATGTCAGTCTTAGGTTTCTGCTCAGAGAGCGTAATATCATATTTTACACCATACTCAGCCTCATACTTAGGAACCACCTCCATTATCTTCTTATTAAACATCTCGCGATGTTCAGTTGAGATTGTGTAATGCAGGTGAACCACGCCGTTTGAGTCTGTGGCATACTTGGCACCCTCCACAAGGTGCTCCTCAAACGGAGTTCGTGAGTCATTTTCATACTTGTGGAACTCAAGCATAGCCTTAGGCTTCTTTTGATAGTTGAGTCCTTTTTCAGAAAGAATATACTCTGCTATAGTCTTATAGCCCCCACCTGCTATCAGAGACTCCATACTCAGTCCGTTTTTTCTGAGTTTGCTCTTCAACTTCTCATAAAAGGCGAACTTATCAATATTCTGGAGGCATTTCTTGATATCGGGGTACTTGTCCAAGTCATCTCCGTTTCCAAGGGAGAACTTCACAAGCTCCTTGAACATACGTGACGCCGCACCTGATGACGGAACAAACTTAAGTATCTTGTAGCGGTCTTTAAGCCTCTCAAAATCACTTATGCAGTTGTTTATCTCAAATTCGGTAGGCTTCACAATGCCG
Source organism: uncultured Bacteroidales bacterium (assembly GCA_900316125.1). Lineage (GTDB taxonomy): Bacteria > Bacteroidota > Bacteroidia > Bacteroidales > Paludibacteraceae > Enterocola. Next base: position 94,455 of record ONBO01000005.1, read on the forward strand.
TTACCAACGGTGGCTGCGTTGTAGATATTGGCAAACGGGAACCCCTTCTCAAAATTCTCCAGCTGGGTTCTTATTTGTGCCTGAGATATGCCACGCGCAGCTATCTGCTCAAGATCTTTTTTTGTTAATTGCTCAAACATGATAGATTTTTATTTTGTTTGTTTCTTACGTAGGCTTTTAATGGTTTTTTCAAGCTCGCTTATTGTCTCCTCTTGATCATTGATGGTCTTCAGAAGCTCATTAAGCTCCTCATTCTCAATTGATGTTGGATACTCAGAGTCCACACGGAGCAAGAAATCAGCCAGTATGTTCATATAGTTTGTAAAGGCGTCATACGGAGACTCAAATGTGCTGCCCCATGCATCCTTGAAGCTCATATAGCGGAAATAGTCTGTATTCTGGATTGTGAGCCAGTCACGCTTGAGAGCCTTCTCCTTACACATATTAACACGCTCTGCCACGCTGTAGAGCTTTTTGAGAGCCTCCTCCTGCAGGTGGTTACCCATCCAAGGTGAGAGGTCCTTCTCTTCACCGCTCCACGATAGCGGATATGGTGCGCTTAGAGTGGCTGTTGGTGTAGCTTTGGCTGCCTCTGACGGGGTGGCGAATCCTATGCCACGGTTGAAAGCCTGTTGAGGTATTGCCTTGAGGAACTCAAATATTCCGGTATAGTCTTTCTGTATTATACCAAAAGCCTCATATCCTAACCATATATTGAAGATCTCCTCCTCTTGCGGTGCGTCTGCAATCCACTGCGTGAATTTGTCGGCTGTAAGCGGGAACTCGCTCCATGATGTGTCAGAGAACTGGAACGGAATATGGTTACTCATAGGGAAGTTACGGGTGAGAAGTTTCACTTTTGGCAGGTATGGATGGCCGTATACATAGTTAGGACTCTTCCATCCAAGTATGTGTTTGGCACCCTCAATAAGTATGGTGTTGTATCCTAGCTTGGATATTTTTTCGGCCATTTCATCGCTATAAATGAGCTCTGCGTTACGGAATGCGGTAGGTTTCTTACCAAAGAGTTCCTTTATCTTTTCACTGTGTTTCTTAACCTGAAGTTCAAACTCCTTGTCATTATACATGGAACTGAGTGAATGTGCGTATGGCTCAGCCAGAAACTCAACATGGCCTGTCTCCGCCAGCTCGCGGAAGCTGTCAATCACCTCCGGAGCATACTGCTCAAGTTGCTCTATTGTGGAGCCTGAAATTGAGAATCCGCACTTGAAGGCGCCGCCTGTTGTCTTAATAAGGTCTGCTATTATCTTATTGGCTGGAAGGTATGATTTTTCAGCTAGTTCACGTATCTTGCCCTCTGTGGCAAAATCATCATAATAGTAGTGGTCATTACCTATCTCAAAGAATCTGTATCTGCGTAGTACGTATGGTGAATGTACCTGAAAATAGAAACATATTTTTTTCATAAAATTTTTTATTTAATTGTTTAATATTCTGCAATGTTCAAGGAAAATTTTATGAAAAATATTTTCCTTGTTTTATGGGCTTCGCCCTTTTTCGCTTCGCGGCGGTCAGAAGACCGCTTTCGCCTTCGGCTCAGTTAACTCTCAACTTTCAACTTTCAACTCTCAACTCCATCCTGTGACTCTGTTGTATATATCTCGAACCTTTAGTCCTGCCTTGTCCCAAGTGATGGCGTTCACCTCCTTGCGGCCCTCTTCACTAAGGGTGTTATAGATGGCAGGGTACTCCACTATGGAGTAGATGGCGTCAGCCATGGCGTCTATATCCCAGTAGTCAGTCTTTATGGCGTGGCGCAGAATCTCCGCACAGCCGGACTGCTTTGAGATTATGGATGGCGTGCCCACCTGCATGGCTTCAAGCGGCGATATGCCAAACGGTTCTGATACAGAAGGCATTATGTAAACATCGCTGTCAGCAAGCATCTGATGTACCTGCGCCCCTTTCAGGAATCCTGGGAAGTGGAAGCGGTCTGCAATGCCACGGCTTGCCACAAGGTCAATCATGGCGTTCATCATATCTCCGTTTCCAGCCATCACAAAACGTACGTTCTTTGTTCTTGCAAGGACACGGCTTGCAGCCTCCACAAAGTATTCAGGACCTTTCTGCATTGTTATACGGCCAAGGAATGTAACCAGTTTGTCCTTGCGTGGGGTCTTCTTGAAGTTCTCAACGTTTGGCACTGGATCCACGGCGTTATGAACTGTTGTCACTTTATCGGGGTTCTGTCCGTATTTCTCAATTACCGTATTGCGGGTGAGGTTGCTCACACATATAATATGGTCTGCAATATCCATACCGCGCCTTTCTATGCTGTATACCGTAGGGTTCACGTTACCGCGGCTGCGGTCAAAGTCTGTGGCGTGAACGTGGATTACGAGCGGCTTGCCTGAAATCTGCTTTGCAAATATGCCTGCAGGATATGTCAGCCAGTCATGAGAGTGGATAACATCAAACTCCAGGCTGTGGGCAAGAACTCCGGCCACCGCCTCATAGTTGCCTATCTCCTGTACCAGATTGTCAGGATAGCGGCCTGAAAACTCTATGCAGCCTATGTCATTTGTCCAGATACGCCTGAAGTCATAGCGAATATGGTCACGGTACCAAAAGTACTCATCGGGGTGCATTATATGACCTATGCGGTTCTGCACATTCTCCCACGATGTCTCCTTCCATACTACTGGAACGGCGCACGCTCCTATAATTTTTGCAAAGCTCTGGTCCTCATCGCCGTAAGGCTTTGGAATGACAAAGGTGATGTCCAAATCCTCCTGTACTGACATTCCTCTTGTGAGGCCGTAGCTTGCTGTTCCCAGACCACCTAATATGTGGGGCGGAAACTCCCAGCCGAACATCAATGCTTTCATAGGTTATTCAGTTTGTTCTAATTTCGTTAACATTTCCAGTGTTCTCAGAATCTCCGCCACTGTAGGTGCGTATGACATGGCGCCATGCCCTTTATACGGTGGATTGCCGTCAAACAGCTCAGACAGTGTTCCAATGCAGAGTTTCTTCATCTCAGCCTCCATACCTATCATTAGGCGGTCTACAAATGAGATTCCGCTCATTTTGTGAACCTTCAGGTAACCCTCACAGTATGCTCCTGTAAGGAACGGCCAAACAGGTCCGTTATGGTAGTTGCGGTTACGCTCTTTCATGCCGCCAACATAGTTCGGGCGATAGTCTCCGCTCTTAGGGCTGAGGCTTCTGAGTCCCTTGGTGGTGAGAAGCTCCTTGGTGCAGATGTCTATTACTGCCTTCTGCTGGTAGCGGTCAAGCGGTGAGAATGGCAGAGAGACGGCGTAAATCATATTAGGGCGAACCTCCACATTCTTATATGTGCCGTCTGCAAAGTCATATAGGTAGAATCCGTTCCAGAACACATGTATGAATGATTCCTGAACCTGCTGTGCAAGTTTTTCCAAACTATCATTAGGCTCTATGGAGTTTGCAAAGCATAGAGCGTTGTACCACAGGGCGTTGGTTTCCACTATGAACCCTCTTCTTGGTGTGATAGGCTTTCCGTCCTCCACGGCGTTCATCCATGTCATTGGGGTGTCACAGATTGGCACATAGAGAAGTCCGTTCCTGTGGAACTCCACATGTGGATGTTTGTGCGTCTGCAGGAACTTGATAATGTCAAATACTATTTTTTTATAAGACGCGATGGCGTCATCGGCGTCTCTTTCAGCATACTGCTGGACTGCCCATATGAACCACAACAACGCATCGGGCTGGTCTATGTCCTCAATAAGATTGCTGGTGTCCAGATTATCTATGAATTTGCGTATCTCCGTTATGGCGCTTTCCATCACAGCTTTGAACATCTCTGTGTCACCTATGGTCAGAGTGGCGCCCGGCAGGGAGAGGAACTCGTCTCTTGCTCTTGTCTTGAACCAAGGATAACCGGCGAGCAGATATGTGCCTTCTGTCTGCTTTTTTGCAAACTGGCGGGCTGCGTTCTTAAGGCAGTTGAACATGTCTGTTCTCGGGTTTCTCTCAGAGTACTCTTTCTCCCAGATTCCTTTAAGAGAGCGTGGGGATATCTCGCTCAGACCGGCTGTAAAGTAGATGGTCTCACCCTTCTTTATAGGCATCTCAAAATATCCAGGGACAAGAAGATCTTCAAGGTAGTCATAACCGCGCTCCTGCTCCTTCTCGTACTCTAAGTTCTTGTACCAGTAAGGCTCGTGAATGTATTCCGCACCTTTTGAGAACTGCATGTACAGGTTAGGGAACGGTTCGTACAAGCGGCAGCTTATACCGTTCTTCACCTCATTGTATGATGTGTTGACTGCACCATTCTCCTTTGACAGGGTGTGAACGCTACGGAACGCAAGGAAAGGCTTGAATCTTATTGTTGTAGGTGAATGAGCCTCCATGAGGGTGTACTTTATAATAATACGAGGGTCATTCTTGACCATAAGTCTCTCTTTTGAGATTATCACGCCACCAACTCGGTAAACTGTCTTTGATATTACATTACATGAGAACTCCCTGATGTACTTGTGCCCGTTAGGGCTGTACTGTCTGCCTGCGTACTGGTGTACGCCAAGGTTAAACTCCGCCTTGTGCTGTATGATAGTCTCATCAAGAGATGATAGCAGCACATAGTTCTCTCCGTCAATCTCAGGTAGCGGCACAACCAGCTGTCCGTGGTATTTTCTTGTATTACAGTCCACAATGGTGGTGCTGTTGTATGCTCCGGAGCGGTTCGTGCGGAGCATCTCCTTGGTTAGTGATTTCTCAAGGTTTACAAGCGTGCTTTTGTCAAAATTTAAGTAATCCATAGTTTTGATTGATGCATACGTTAGCAAAATTAAGCATTTAAAAGCAGATTTCAAAGAAAAATCTGGTCAAATACTATAATAAATGTTGCACAATGTTAAAATTGTGCTCTGGCAACCACAAAACGCTCCTGAGAGAAGAGGTCTTTAACTATCTCAGTATTCAGATTTATGCCTTTGAACAGCGATGCGGTCTCACTGCAAAGCCACTGGTTTGCTTCAACCATAATCATTCCGCCCTCCTTTAAAACGGATGGGGCCAGGCAGGCGATGCGTCTGTAGAATATTAACGGGTCAGAGTCCTCTACAAACAGGGCTGTATGGGGCTCGTAGTCAAGCACACGCTTAGGCATGGTAGGAGTTTCAGAGCGGCGCACGTAGGGTGGATTGCTGACTATCAGATCAAACTGCCTGCCGCTAAGGCAATTTTCGTTAAGAAAATCACTCTGTATAAATTCAATATTTCCTACGGAGTGTAGCGCAGCATTGCTTTTTGCCACTCCTAAAGCCTTTGCTGAGATGTCAATGGCTGTGACTCTGGCGTTTGGGAAAATATGCGCAAGCGTGATTGCAATACATCCGCTCCCAGTGCCAATATCCACTATTTCAAGGCGTTGGTCTTTATTATAACTTTTCCCGATGAAATCGACCATTTCCTGAGTCTCAAGCCTCGGTATCAGAACGGAACTGTCAACCTTGAATTTCAGGGAGCAGAACTCTGCAATGCCAGTAATATACTCAAAGGGCTCACCATCACTAAGACGTCGGACGATATCATCCAGTATGGTTTTCTGCTCTGCGCTCAGTTCAGATTCATCTATGAAATAGGTTTTTGAGTACTCCGTTGCGCATATATATGCCAGAGCGCGCCTCCAAAGTACGGCACATTCATCAGTAGTGTATAAAGCAGTGAGCTTTGATATGAATTCTGAGCGTAAAGTAGCCATTATTCCACTGAATGTGTGAATCTTACAATTTTTTGACGGCCTATAACGGAGACGTCGGCGTCAGATGGAATATTAATGTGTGGGGCTGGTGTGCCGCTACCGCATGTGGCAGGTCCGGTTTCTATTTGCACCTCATCATAATATCCTGTCTCTATGAATCTTTTGAGAGTGTTCTCTCCGCCTTCCACTATTACACTTTGTATGCCGTTCCTGTAGAGTAACTCTCCTATCTCAGAAGGAGTCATCTCCTTGTCTATTAATATAGTAGGTGCGGATGTGTCAAATATTCGGTGAGATGGAGGAATTTTGCCGCTTTTGTCTATTGTTACGCGTACTGGGTTTTTCCCAAACCAGCGTCGGGTGTTAAGGTGAGGGTCATCTTTCACGGCTGTTGCAGTACCCACCATGATAGCCATGTTCTCCGCTCTCATTTGGTGTACAAGAGCCTTGGTCGTATCGGAAGAGATACGTATAGGCTTGCTGTCAAAGGCATCAAGGAATCCGTCAGATGTCTGAGCCCATTTAAGAATAATATACGGTCTGTGCTTGGCGTGAAATGTAAAAAACTTGCGGTTCAGTTCCCAACCTTCCTTCTCTAAAACACCGGTTTCAACGGAGATTCCGGCATTTATAAGCATCTCAATTCCTTTGCCTGCCACCTGAGGGTTAGGGTCCATGTTGGCTATGACAACCCTCTTAACTTTCTCATTTATAATTCTAAGTGAGCAGGGTGGAGTTTTGCCGTAGTGGCTGCAAGGCTCCAAGTTCACGTATAATGTTGACTTTGGGATGAGCTCTTTCTCTTTTACGCTGTCAAGGGCGTTCACCTCGGCATGCCATCCGCCGCAGTATCTGTGATAGCCTTCACCTATTATCCTGTCATTGAAGACCACCACGCAGCCCACCATTGGATTTGGCGCAGTGCGTCCCTCCCCAAGGCGTGCCAGCTGCAGGCAGCGTTTCATATATCCTTCATCTATGGTCATAGATTGACTCTTATAGGTGCAAATTTAACCAAAATATTCTATTTTTTAATGAATTTAAAATGTATCTTTGCAGATTGTGAAAAAAATTAAGAAATAAAGCCATAAATAACATGAATATTAAGTACAGAATCCTGTTTGTAGCGGCAGTGCTTGCGCTTAGCATGGGGGCCAGCGCCTCCAGAAGCGTGTTTGACAATGCACCTGCCACTCTGTACAGTGAAGCCACTCAGTTCTTTGCCGGCAAAAACTATCACGCCGCCATACGCTATTATAAGAATTTCCTAAAATATAGTCCCACCGATGTGGAGAGCGGTGATGAGAGGATTCGTATTGCCAGGCAGAACATTGCACTTGCCTCATACTACCTTAGGGAGGCGGATGCCGCCCAGCTGCTCACCTCATACGCAGAGGAGTTCCCTTATACACAGAATTCACCCAACTGGTGTTTTACCGTGGATTCTGCTATGTCCAGCAGAACAAGTACGAGCAGGGAGCATACGAGTTTGCCCAGATTCTGAAACAGCAAGATTGTGAATACACCCTGCCTTCACATTACTACTATGGTTACTGTGAGTTCTACATGAAGAACTACAGCACGGCGCTTGAGCACCTGCTGAAGGTTAAGGACGAGGCTGATTTTGCTGCAACGGCACCATATCTTATTTGCCAGTGCTACTACTATACAGGAGACTGTGAACATGCTACGGTGATGGCTGACAGTGTTATAAACGCCTCTCCAAAGAACAAATATGTTCCAGCCATGAAGCATATCCTGGCATCGTGTCAGTTTAAGGATAAAAAACACTCAGAGGCGCTGGAGAACCTGCTCGCCTATAAAAAAGGTAACAAGAAACTGGCTCGTGAAGACTGGTACATGCTAGGTATCAGCTACTATAACACAGACAATCCGCAGAAGGCGGTGGAGTGCCTTAGCAAAGTTACAAACAAGGATGACGTTCTCACCCAGAACAGCTATTTTCACATAGCCATGGCGCAGCTTGCCCTCGGCGATAAGAAAAAGGCGCGTATGGCTTTTGAGAGCGCATCGCGTTACAACTATGACAAGAATATCAGCTGTGATGCTCTTTACAATTACGCACTTGTAACATACGAACTCTCTTACTCTCCGTTCAATGAGAGCGTTTCAGCGTTTGAGCGTTTCCTTAAGGAATATCCTGAGTCAGAATATTGCTCTAAGGTGTATGAATACCTGATAAACGTATATCTCACCACCAAGAACTATCAGGCCGCCTATAACTCAATACAGAAGATAGGCGCTAAGACAGATGCTATCCGTGAGGCGGAGGAGCGAGTTCTGTTTGGCATGGGAACCACACAGATAGCAAACCGCCGCTATGCTGAGGCCGCTTCTACATTTCAGACCATTCTATCGGGGAAATCATATAATGAAGACCTTACAGTACGCTCCTATTTTTGGAATGGTGAGTGTCTGTACCGCCTTGGAAAGTATGAAGAGTCTGTGAAAAACCTCAAGACCTATTTGGCCAAGACAACATCGCGTGAACAGGAGGAGTATGGCTACGCTCACTATGATTTAGGTTATGACTATCTGAAACTTGGAAATAAGACAGAGTCAAACAACTGGCTTAGAAAGTTCACCATGCTCAGCGGTGTGGACCCTCAGATGAAGGTTGACGCATATAACCGCATAGGAGACAACTACTTCTCTGAAAGAAACTTTAAGCAGGCCGGCGATGCGTACGCCAGTGCCCAGACTGTGGCTGACAAGGTGGCTGGTGCTGACTACGCTATGTATCAGACAGGCCTCATAGCAGGTTTGCAGAAAAACTATAATGAGAAGATAAATGTTCTAAAGAATCTTCTGGCCAAATATCCTAAGTCTGAGTGGGCTGATGACGCACTATATGAGATTGCAAATAGTTACGTGGCTCTTAATGAGAATGATAACGCCATAGATACTTACACTAAGGTGGCAAACTCATATCCTAAGACCAACCCTATGGTGCGCAAGGCCAAACTTCAGATTGCAATGCTTCGCTACAATGCCGGAAACACAGACGCCGCTATTGCCATGTATAAAGAGGTGGCAACCGGCTATCCTGGCACAGAGGAGGCTCAGACAAGTATTGAGACCCTTGAGACCATCATGGTTGACAATAACCGAGTGGCCGAGTTTACAGAGCTTGCAAAAACGCTTAACAGCGGCAAAGGCGGTGTGACTATAACCGTAAAGGAGGATTCACTCACATATAAGGCTGCAGAAAAGGTATACTTCAGAGATAACTTCAAAGAGGCTGAAAGTTCATTCAAGGCCTATCTTGAAAAGTACCCCGATGGCAAGTACCACTCACTGGCCGCTTATTACCTGGCAGCCTGCATGTACCGTCAGGGCAATATGGACGGAGCATTGGAGCAGTATCGCGCTCTGCTTTCTGACAGTGGCAATCCTAACAGGGAGGAGACATTGGCAAAGGCCTCCTCAATATGCTATGGCAAGCAGGAGTGGGCTGAGGCTCTCAAATACTACACAGAACTTGAGCAGATTGGCGGAAAGGATAACCGCATAAAGGCCAAGATTGGAATTATGAGGTGCGCCTATAATCTGCAGTCATACCAGAAGACAGTTTCAGCCGCCACTGATGTTTTAGCGGAGAGCGGCGATGCTGAGATTCAGCTTGAGGCCAAATATAAGCGCATGAAATCAAATCTGGCGCTCGGAAATGACGCCATGGCGGACATAAAGGAGCTGTGCAAGGATACTCGCAACGCATACGGTGCTGAGGCTGAGGCCCTGCTTATCCAGCAATATTATGAGAACAGGAACTATGCCCAGTGCGAGAAGGAGTTCTTTGCTTTTGTAGACAGGGGCACTCCTCACTCATACTATCTTGCCAAGGCTTTCATCACCCTGGCAGACTGCTACATGGCTCAGGAGAACTGGTTTGACGCTAAGCAGTACCTTCTCTCATTAAGCCAGAACTACTCCCCAGCCCCTCAGGATATACAGGAGGCTATAGATACAAGGCTGAACACTATAGCCGCTAAAGAGGCGGAGCAGGTGGCGCCGGCCGCATCGCAGGTGGAGGAACAGGAAAACAAACAGATTACAGAGTAAAAACAGAATCAATATAGATTAAGATGAAATACAGATTGTTAATATTAGCAATAATTGGTTCATGCTGTGTCATGGCTCAGGATAATGATATTAAGCGTAATGTCACAGTGGAGAGGGACTATAACCCTGCTACGGTTAACGCCACCAAGATAAGCCCTGTTCCTACTAAGGAGGATTTGAGCGTGGAGCAGCCAGTGGTGACATACTCAACATGGAGCAGTGCGGAGGATGTGACTTGTGCCAATGAAGTGGCAAAGGCGGATAAATATACAGAGAAACAGAGGGCTGAGGCTAAGAAGGGAATAGCCAAAGTGGGTCTCGGTTTCTATTGGCAGACATTGGGAGAGTTCTACTATCCGCTGCTGCATAATGACAAAAACATGCTCGATATTGATTTGAAACACCTTGCAAACTGGTCTCACAATAAATTGCCTGACGGGACATCGCCCAGGGCTATAAACCATAACACACGTCTTAGCCTGAACTTCAGCAATCAGTTCTCTTCAAGCCGTCTGCGCACGGGTGTGAGCGTGTCATATAACGGTTTTGACTACTATGGACTCAGCTCGCTGCCTCGTGAGATTGACCTTATGAAGGATACGGTCTGCAACTACACCACAGTAGGTTTCTACATGGGACTTGGCTCCACTAACCCGTATTCCAACATAGAGTATGACTTTGAAGTAGGTTATCACTATTTTGGTAGAAACTTTGGCATATCACAGCATAATATTTTGCTCGCTGGCGATGTTTGCGGTGAGGCAGGCCCTGGCAAGTTTGGTGCTGAAATTGATATAGACTTTGACATTAACAAACGCTCATGGGAGCCTAAGGCTGAGGTGGGCGCCTTGATAAAACTTACGCCATATTACAAACTTGGCGGTGAGAACTGGAACCTCAAGCTTGGCGGTAACCTCTTTATACATGCTGAGAAGGGTACTAAGCGTCCTATAACAGGTAGCGCTGATGTGGAGGGTAGCTTTGGCATAGTGCCTGACCTTCTCTATCTAAACGCAGGAGTTGGCGGCTATTTCGAGGAGAATATGTACACTGATGTCTTCCTTGAGAACAAGTATATTGACAACGATTTTGAGATTGAACCTACATACTGTCCGTTTGACCTTAATGTAGGCATAAAGACAAATATTATGAAGGGCCTTATGTTTGAGGCCGGAGGCCGTTACTCCATAATATTTGACCAGTTCTATTTTGTGAACCATACAGTGGGAGGACTCTCATCAAACACATTTGATGTGGTTCAGGATAACACCCATAAGCTGTCTGCGGAGCTGGGACTCTATTTCACATACGTTAAGAACCTTGATATGAGCCTGAAGGGCAAATATAACTTCTGGGGTGTGACCACAATAGGCACTCCTTGGCAGCGCCCTGCGTGGGAGGTGAATTTTGACGCTAAATATACAATAAAGGAAAAGTGGCGCATAGGGCTCAGCTACAACTTCCTTGGAGGCCGCTACGCCTTAGTTAACGGAGAAAAGGTTAAGATGAAGAACTTCCATGACCTTAACATCTATTTCTCATATCAGGTGCTTGACTTCCTGGAGATATTCGCTAACGGCAAGAACCTTGCAAATGTGAAGGCTGACACCTATTACGGTTACACCTCAATGGGTATTAACGGAATGATTGGGGCTACATTTAGATTCTAAATTTACGAATTGGAGTAAAAATTTCTCAACTCTCAACTCTCAATTCTCAATTATTTATTATCTTTGTAGCCGTAAGGAGAAATATGAAGATATTTGTAGAATCCCCTAAATGGGGGTTCTATCTTTTTTATCGTTTGTAAAATAAACTAAAAATCATATAGTTATGGCAGAAATTACTTACATGACCCAGGAGGGTTATAAAAAACTAATGGATGAGATTGCTCATCTTGAGAGTGTAGAGCGTCCTAAAATTTCACGTCAGATTGCAGAAGCGCGTGATAAGGGTGATCTTTCAGAGAACGCTGAGTATGATGCAGCCCGTGAGGCTCAGGGCCTGCTTGAAATGAAGATCTCACAGCTCAAATCCACAGTTGCAAATGTGCGCATCATAGATGAGAGCCACCTTAAATCAGGTGAGGTTCAGATTCTCAGCAAGGTTACAATCAAGAACACAAAGAACGGCCAGCAGATGACCTATACATTGGTTTCAGAGGCAGAGGCAAACCTTCGTGAGGGTAAGATGAGCGTGGGCACCCCTATTGCCAAGGCTCTTATAGGCAAGAAGAAAGGTGACAAGGTGCAGGTTGCCGCTCCGTCAGGAACAATAGAGTTTGAGATAGTGGAAGTTGGATTCTAAAATCTGGAGGACAAAAAGATGACTATCTTTTCAAAAATTGTGGCAGGTGAGATACCTTGCTACAAAATAGCAGAGACCGATAAGTTTTTCGCATTTCTCGATATCAACCCGCTTGTAAAGGGTCACACCCTTGTAATTCCTAAGCAGGAGGTTGATTATATCTTTGACCTCAGCGATGAGGACCTTGCTGGAATGCAGATATTCGCCAAGATAATTGCAGGCGCCATCAAGCGCGCCTTCCCATGCATTAAGGTGGGTCAGGCAGTGCTCGGACTTGAAGTCCCTCACGCCCACATACACCTTATCCCTATGCAGAGTGAGAAGGATATGCTCTTCTCCAACCCCAAACTAAAACTCACCCCGGAGGAGTTTGAGGAGATTGCTTCTAAGATAAGAGCAGAAATTAAGCTATAAAAAAAGGCTGGCAACTTGCCAGCCTTTTTTATTATAGCGCCTCCAGCATCCGCTTTATGACGGTCTGCGCTGAAACCACGCGGTTGGCGGCCTCTGGTATCACAATGCTGCGCGGACTCTCAATAACATCATCCGTCACAATCATATTACGGCGCACAGGCAGGCAGTGCATGAAGAACGCATTGTTTGTCAGCGCCATTTTTTCTGTATCTACAGTCCAGCTCATATCCTTGCTCAGAATCTGGCCATATACGTCATCATTGTAGGCAGACCAGTTCTTGGCGTAGATAAAGTCAGCACCTTCAAAAGCCTTGCGCTGTCAAGGTCAAACAGCATTACAGAGAGCTCCCCGTTGTAGGACAGCCGGTCTTTGCAGGCGCAAAGTTCCTCATATGCGTCCGAATGATTCGTCACGATGGATACCTTGCGGGCCTCGGAGGGTTGCAGGAAGACCAGTTCCTCCACCAGA
>ONBO01000020.1 GCA_900316125.1 uncultured Bacteroidales bacterium
GCAACTTTGACCCACAGATACGCATTGAGAGCGCTGAGGGCAAATACTTTCAACCAGACAGCATACGGCAGGTGCTTGAGATGCCAGAGGTGGACATTTACAGCTATGTGGTGCAGGAAAACGCCCTGCTCAAGTTCAAGGAGAAGCAGCTGCCCGTAACCGTAAAGGGCGTGGATGACAACTATGATACGCTCACGCAAATATCTGACATCATGGTAAGAGGAGAGTTCTCTCTGCATGAAGGCAGATTTAACAAAGCTATCACAGGAGCCACACTGGCGGCAAACATAGGAAGCGGAGTTTTTATCCTTGACCCTATAATTCTATATGCCCCCGTGAGAGAGGGCAAGATATCCACTATTCGCCCCGATAAGTCATTTCATGAGGAGCTGGTCTACCCTGCCGGAAGTTTTATGGTAAGGCAGGAGAAGTATGACAACGCCCTCATTATTGTGCCTATAGAGGTGGCTCGCTCACTGTTTGAGTACGAGACAGAGGTGACATCGGTGGATATAAAACTAAAGGACGGCGTAAATGAAAAGCGCTTTATAAAGGAGGCTGGCAAGATGCTTGGCGCAGGGTTTGAGGTTAATGACCGCTACGCCCAGCAGCAGGACTTCTACCGCATGATGGAGGTGGAGAAGTGGATAACATACCTCATACTCATGTTCATACTTATGATAGCCATATTTAACATAATAGGCTCACTGTCAATGCTTATGATAGAAAAGCAGGAGGATGTGAAGATTCTCTCAAACCTTGGAATGAGGCGCCGTGACATCTTCCACATTTTCTTAGGTGAGGGTGCGCTGATAACCATATCGGGGGTTACCGTAGGAATTATACTCGGACTGTTCATCTGCTGGCTACAGGCTACATTCGGTCTGGTTTCAATGGGGGCTGAGGGCACGTTCATAGTGAACGCCTACCCTGTTAACGTAAAAGTGACCGATGTGCTGGTGATTTTTGTAACAGTGAGCATACTGGGTTTTGTGTCTGCTGCGTACCCCGCATCGCAGGTGTTAAAGAATAATAATGAAACTGAAATATGAAACGTCTTTTCTTCATTCTTCTTGCAGTTTTAGCTTCAACATGCTGTTTTGCAGTTGACTACATGATGTACACAGGCATTTACGGTGAGTGTGAGGATGATGAGCCTTCAACTATTTACGGAGGCTCTTACAGTGAGTATCCCGAAGGGCTTAATGATGCTCAGTTTCCAGGCGGCGAGGTGGAGTTTATCATATATCTTAGCCGCAATACAGACCTTCAGGAGGTGTACAGTGGTGAGTATGACAAGAACGGAGAGCCGCTGCTTGTAACGGGCGAGGTGCTTGTGGAGTTTGTGGTAGACCGCTGCGGCAAACCTGGCAAATTCAGGATACTGCAATCTCTCACTGAGGAACAGGATGCAGAGGCCCTACGCGTAATGGAGACGTTGCCAATGTTCCGTGCGGCGTCACTTGACGGCTACCGTGTTAAGAGCGCTTACATAGCTCCTATACGCTTCCTTCGTGACAAGAAGCCTAAGCCAAAGGAGGATGACTATTACTATGATTACAATTATGACTATAACTACTAATACAGTTACTGATAATTAAACTTTACAGTTATGAAATTAAACAGAATCAACGTGATTGCAGCCTCAGCTATGCTGGTGCTTGCAGTACTTGCTGGATGCAGCAATAAGAAGAATGAGCCTGTTGGCAAAGTTAAAGACGCCTGCGGCAATGAGTATAACTATGTTAAGATGGGTGATCAATACTGGATGGCGGAAAACATGCGCTGCAATAAGTATGACAGTTGGAGCGAGCTCTCTCATGAAACCATAAACTTTGCCGAAGATCCGAATGACCTCTACAAACCGTACTACACTATCGCCTCAGACCAGACCCAATGGTCATCAGCCGCCTTTTCAGGAGGCCTTTCCAGTGACCAGGTATCAAGATTAGGCTATCTATACAACTGGGCGGCAGCAGTTGGTATTGCAACAGAGATTATGACGCTTAAGCAATATGATGCTTTTGAGAAGAAACGTCAGGGTATATGTCCTAACGGCTGGCACGTTCCAACCAGCACAGAGTGGGCTGTGCTCAAGGACTTTATTGAAAACAGGGACAGCAAAGGCAAGAACACCGCTGGCAAACACCTGAAGACAACCTCCGGCTGGTACGGCAACAAAAAGAATGATGACATCTACTCTTTTGCAGCACTGCCGTCAGGCCGCTCTAACGTAGTCATGATTGACGCTGTAGGTAAAGAGGCCCACTTCTGGACTGCAACTCCGTGTGTGCTTACTATTGAGACTGTTACAGACGAAGAAACAAAGGAGACATATAAAATCAACAAGCAGTCAGACTTCTTCTTCATGGCAAGTGACAGGGATATCCTTGACTCAAATCACAACAGCAAGACTCTGGCTAAAAGTGTGCGCTGCGTAAAGGATTAGACAAACTTCAGCGTAGTAATTCTTTCCGGTGCGAATATCTGCTCTGCACACCGCTGTATATCTGCAGCGGTGACAGAGTTTATAAGACTCTCCACCTCATGTTTCTCCATAACACGGCCTGTATTGAGGTATTGTTTTGCCGTGCCTAAAATCCATGACTCGCGGTTCTCCCCGCCTATAGTCAGATATGACAGCAGACGCACCTTGGCAAGCTTCAGCTCACGTTCTGAGATAGGCCTCTCCATCAGCTTCCCTAATTCTGAATATATGATATCTGTGACATGGTTTAGTTTGTCATAGTCACAGCCAAGATATATGTTCCAGTTGCCTGTGTCAGCGTATGTGGTGTAGTTTGAGCATACGTCATAAACCAGTCCCTCCTTTTCACGGAGGCTCATGTTCAGTATGCAGCTCATATACTCTCCTCCTAAAATATGGTTCAGCAGTATGAATGTGAAACGCTCCTTCTCTGCATAACTGTAGCTTCGGTTCCCCATAACAAAATGCACCTGCCGTGTGTGCTTTCTCACCTCTTTGAACTGCGGGGTGTAGGGAGCAAGCTCCTCACGGGTATAAGAGCGCGTCTTAGGCTCAAGTCCCTCAAATCTCTTCTCTGCAAGATTTAGAATACGCTGGGGAGTGTAGTTGCCCATAACAAAGAATACTATCTGGTCCGGTGTGTATGTGCGCTTGTAAAACTCCATAATACGCTTTCTGCTCACGCTACGCAGCGTTTTACGGTCTCCTAGTATATTACGTCCAAGCGGGTTGCCGGAGTAGATTAGATTCTCAAATTCATCCATTATCAGCTCCGCAGGATTGTCAATGTAGCTGTCAATCTCCTCAAGCACCACCTCTGTCTCTTTTTTGAGGTTGCGCTCGTCAAACTGGGAGTCAAGCACCATATCAGAGACAAGTGAGAAGCAGCGGTCCAAATAACGGCTCATAAATGCCGCGTAAACCACTGTCTCCTCCTTGGTGGTATAAGCGTTCATCTCACCGCCTACATCCTCCATACGGCTAATTATTTGATTTGAGCTGAATTTTGAAGTGCCCTTAAAGAGCATGTGCTCCACCAGATGTGCATAACCGCTCTCAGTAGGGAGTTCATCTCGTGTTCCAGTGTTAATTACAGCCCCACAATAAGCAACATCGCCTACTGCTTTTACATGCAGCAGGCGAATGCCGGATTTGAGAATATATGTGTTTATATTCAATGTCTGAGAAATACTATTTCTTTTTAGCGTTGTTACCCTTGTCAGAGCCTACACGGTGCATTGCGCAGCGGAAGCCTATGTCATTGGTGCACTTATCCTGCTCCAAGTATCTACGCTGTGCTGGTGAGAGCCAGTATGCTCTATCCTTCCAGCTACCACCCTTGTAAACACGAGTTGTGTTTGAAATCTTAGAGGCAAGCATGCTCTCTGGGTCAGTAGGTTCGTCAGCGTCATAGAGACGTTTTGTAGCTAGGTCTGGATCAACAACCTCTTTCCATCTGTCACGGTTGTAACTGCTGCGGGCGTCACCATCGCCGTAGTTACGTACATCAAGCTTAACATATTCTGAAAGGCTGTCATCCTTTGAGAACTCTACGTCATATTTCAGACGGCCGAGGCTGTCAAGCTGGTACTCCTGAGTTTCAGCATCCTTTACAGGGGCTACGTAGATGTTACCACGGAATGGGTTGTACTCCTGATAATCCTCGCTTGAGGTCTGACGATATACATCCATTGTCCACTCGTTAACATTACCAGCCATATTGTAAAGACCGAACTCATTAGGCCAGAATGAATTTACTGGTGCAGTGATAACCGCCTTATCGTTAGGGTCACCTGCAACACCCATCATATCACCACGGCCACGAACAAAGTTCGCCATAATCTTACCTCTGGCTTTACGTTTAGGGTTACGTGTCTGAGAGCCGTCCCAAGGATAGATACGTCTGTTATCATAGTTCTCCATACCCTCCTCTGATGTGATACCGTATGCTGCAAACTCCCACTCAGCCTCAGTCGGTAGACGATAGTTAGGCAGCAGCAGGCCGTCACTCATAGTGGTCTTACGAACATTGCCGAACTCATCCTTCATTGTGGACTTAGCCTTGTCTGGCTGATAGTCATTAACCTTCTCATACTTGGCTGTGTTGAAGACGCGAGTCTTATTGACAGAGTCATTGCCTACCTTTGTGGAGTCACGTTTGATAGCTGCAAAGTCAGGGAAGTCAATAACGCCTGATTCATAAAGTATGCGCTCGTTAACACGGTCAGTACGCCAAGAGCAGTAGTCAGTAACCTGCTCCCATGTAACACCTACTACAGGGTACATGTCATACGCCACGTGAGTGAAGTAGTAGTTTAGGTAAGGCTCGTTGTAAGCCAGCTCATCACGCCATACTGTAGAGTCAGGACGGCATTTCCTGGCAACATCTCCGCCATACATGAGATCCATCCAATAAGCGTACTCCTTCCAGTCACGGTTGCAGATTTCATACTGGTCCATGTAGAATGCGTTTACAGTGACACGGCGTGGATAGTTGTTCCATTCTGTGTATGTGTCCTCATTCACTCTACCCATGGTGAATGTACCGCCTGGTATAAGAACCATTCCCGGGGGTGTTTGCTGCTCATAATTATCAACTACCTGGAAACCACCATATTTGGCGTCATTGTATTTCCAACCTGTAGAGTTTGATGTGCCCTTGTTACAAGCGCTCATAAGCAGCGCAAAGGCACCCAAAAGAAGTAAGTCACCAATCTTTCTGATACTCATTGTATTTAGTATAAGGTTATTTCACTTAGTATAGTTTTTCCACATTTGGTTACAAAGATAACTCTTTTTAGGGACATATATTGCATACAGATTTATTTTTTTTGCATTTAGTCCATAAAAAGCGTACAAAGATGAGGATAAATCTTGTTTTTTCAAAATATATTGGGAAGATTTTGTATTTTTGCAAGATATAAATATGACACCGTTCAGCCTAAATATAAATGGGACCCTGCGCCAGTTTGAATCACCTGTGGTCATGGGTATCCTTAACCTGACGCCTGACAGCTTTCATGCGGCAAGCCGTTACGCCTTTGACGCAGTGGATGAGGCTGACATTGTGGACATAGGTGCGTGCAGCACCCGTCCTGGGGCTGAGGTTTGCTCTGAGAGTGAAGAGATGGAGCGCCTTATGAAGGCTGCAGAAACCATAAAGGAGCGTTACAGCGGCAAAATTCTCAGTGTTGACACATTCCGCCCCGCCGTGGCTGAGATGGCCATTAAGGAGCTGGGGGTTCATATTGTGAATGACATAAGCGGTGGCTGTGAGGATATCTACTCTGTGGCGGCGCGTTACGGCAGAGCTTACGTGCTTACCTATCCAGAGCCGGGCGGCATGGACAAGGCCCTGTACTGGTTCTCTGAAAAGATTGACGCACTCGCACGTGCCGGTGTGAACGATATAATAATTGACCCTGGATTTGGGTTTAACAAGGATGTGGAGCAGAATTACGCTCTTGTGCGTGAGTTTGAGGCATTTAAGAGCCTGAGACTTCCAATCCTTTGCGGCATATCCAGAAAGCGCATGGTGTTCCAGCCTCTTGGAATAACTCCCGGGGAGGCGCTTAACGGGACATCGGTGCTTGACACCATACTGCTCACAAAAGGGGCGGACATACTCAGGGTTCACGATGTAAAGGAAGCTAAAGAGGCGGTAACGCTATATAAACTATCAAATAAATAAGTGTTCTCATTATTAACATTCGGAATTAAGGATTTTTTTGACATCCTTCTGGTTGCAATAATCCTGTATCAGACCTACAAACTTCTCAAGGGAACGCAGGCAATGAACATATTCTTTGCCGTACTGGGTTTCATTGTGATATGGTTTGTGCTCAAGTTCATTCTGCGTATGGAGTTGCTGGGCTCTATGCTTGACGCCATTATGAACATGGGTGCCATAATCCTTGTAATCTTGTTCCAGGATGAGATTAAGAATTTCCTTTCAGCCATGGGCAGCAGAACGTCAAACGGTCTTTTCGGGAACCTGAAAAAGCTTTTCTTCCCTGCAAACTCATACGTGGAGTCAGACAGCAACATAGAGGAGATTATTGACGCCACTCAGAACTGTTCAATAACAAAGACAGGTTTGCTTATTGTAATGCAAAACAATGCAGACCTTACCGCGTACGCCAAGACAGGTGAAATAATTAACGCCAAGATAAGCGCACGTCTTATAAAGAACATCTTCTTTAAGAACACCCCGCTTCATGACGGCGCCCTGATACTCTCAGGCGGCAGGATGACAGCGGCGGGATGTATTCTGCCTGTGTCGCACAACCTTGACATTCCCAAGCAGTTCGGCTTGAGACACAGGGCCGCGCTTGGAATATCGGAGAAGACGGACGCCATAGCCATTGTGGTGTCAGAGGAGACTGGCAGCATTTCAGTGGCGCAGGGCGGAAACATAAAGCATAACCTCACAACAAGTGAACTTAGAGACATATTAAAACCTAAAAAGCAATAACCTAAAAACATAAAACAATGAGTTACAAATTTATGACGGCAGCAGAGGCTGCTTCAATTATCAAAAACGGCGATGTAGTAGGAATGAGCGGTTTCACACCTGCAGGTGCTCCAAAAGAGGTTACTCTTGCTCTTGCTGAGATTGCTGAGAAAGAACACGCTGAGGGAAGAGAGTTTAAGATTGGTGTTTACACAGGCGCATCAACCGGTGCAAGCTGTGACGGTGTCCTGGCCAAGGCCAAAGCCATGATTTTCAGAACCCCGTATCAGTCTAACAAAGACCTACGTGCATACCTTAATGACCCTGAGGGTGTTGACTACAACGATGCTCACCTCAGTATGCTTGCTCAAGAGATTCGCTACGGTTTTCTTCCAAAGCCTACAGTTGCCATAATTGAGGCCTGTGATTTGAATGACAATGGTGAGATAATCCTCACATCAGGTGTGGGTATATGTCCAACCATAGCCCGCATGGCAGACAAGATTATCATTGAGCTTAACGCACGCCACTCAAAGGAGCTACGCGGTATGCATGATATCTATGAGCCTGCAGACCCTCCTATGCGTCGTGAGATACCTATTTATACTCCGGCTGACCGTGCAGGAAGCCCTATACTGAAGGTTGACCCTAAGAAGATTGTGGCTGTTGTGGAGACCAACCGTAAGGACGAGGTGGGCGGATTCACTGCTCCTGATGAGATTACAAGCCGTATAGGCAAGCACGTTTCAGACTTCCTCACAGCAGAGATGAAAGCAGGACGTATTCCTTCATCATTCCTTCCTATACAGTCTGGTGTGGGCAATATAGCCAACGCTGTAATGGAGGAGCTTGGAAACAACCCTCACATCCCAACATTCAAGATGTACACAGAGGTTATACAAGATGCTGTTATTGACCTTATGAAGAAGGGCCGCATAGACTTTGCAAGCGGTTGCTCTATGACCGTTACAGACCCTGTTCTGCAAGAGGTTTATGACAACATGAAGTTCTTCCATGATAAGATTATCCTGCGTCCTCAGGAGATTTCAAACAACCCTGGTCTTGTACGCCGCATGGGTCTTATAACCATCAACACAGCGCTTGAGGCTGACATCTACGGCAATATCAACTCAACCCACGTAACAGGAACAAAGATGATGAACGGTATTGGCGGTAGCTGTGACTTTACACGTAACGCCTACATCTCAATATTCACCACACCTGCAACAGCCAAGGATGGCAAGATCAGCTCTATAGTGCCTATGGTTTCTCACCTTGACCAAAGCGAGCACTCTGTCAAGGTTCTCATCACTGAGTACGGTATTGCAGACCTCCGTGGCAAGTCTCCACGTCAGAGAGCACAGCTTATTATTGAGAACTGTGTGGATCCTATCTACAAGCCAATGCTTAAGGAGTACCTGGCACAGGCTGTAAAGGGTCAGACCCCTCACAACCTCAAAAACTGCTTTGCTATGCACACGGAGTTTTTAGCTTCAGGTGATATGAGAAACACTAAGTTCTAACCATCATGTATATTGATAATAAACTATACGTTGCACATTGTGAAAACGGTGAGCTTTGCCTCACCGGCAAGATGTGCAACCGTCACGGCCTTATAGCAGGCGCCACAGGTACTGGAAAGACTGTGAGCCTGCAGGTGCTGGCTGAGACATTCTCTCAGGCCGGAGTTCCTGTTTTTGCCGCCGATATGAAAGGTGACCTTTCTGGAATAAGCCAGGAGGGCAAGATGAGCGGATTCATAGAGAAACGCTGCCCTGAGTTTGGTATCAGTGCTCCTGAGTTCCAGGGCTGCCCTACAAGAGTGTATGACGTGTTTGGCGAGCAGGGCACAGCCATGCGCACCACCGTGTCTGAGATGGGGCCTCAGCTTATGGCACGCCTTATGGAGCTCAACGATGTGCAGGCCGGCGTTCTTAATGTGGTGTTCCGCATCGCTGATGACAAAGGACTGCTGCTTATTGACCTCAAGGATCTGCGCCTTATGCTTGACTTTGTGGGCAAGAACGCATCGATGTTCACCACACAGTACGGCAACATATCCTCTGCTTCAATAGGAGCCATAGTACGCTCCGTGTTAGCCATTGAGAGCGAGGGCGGCGACAAGTTCTTTGGAGAGCCTGCCTTTGATATAAATGACCTGCTTGACACAGAGAAGGGCAAGGGTGTCATAAGCCTGCTTGCGGCAGACAAACTGATGCTCCGCCCTAAGATGTACTCCACATTCCTGCTCTGGCTCCTGAGCGAACTCTATGAGAACCTGCCAGAGGTGGGCGATATGGAGCTGCCTAAACTTGTCTTCTTCTTTGATGAGGCTCACATGCTGTTTGACGGCACATCCAAAGCGCTTACAGATAAACTGGAGCAGATAATCCGCTTGATACGCTCAAAAGGCGTGGGTATATACTTTGTCACTCAGTCTCCTACTGACATACCTGAGGATATACTCGGTCAGCTGGGTAACCGTATCCAGCATGCGCTGCGAGCCTATACGCCAAAAGACCAGAAAGCCGTGCGTACAGCCGCTGAGACATTCCGCCAAAATAAGGCGTTCAACACCGCTGACGCAATAATGAATCTTGGTACAGGTGAGGCTCTGGTGTCATTCCTTGATGAGAAGGGAGCTCCAGCCATAGTTGAGAGAGCAAAGATACTGTTCCCTCTCAGCCAGATTGGAGCCATAACCGCAGGCCAGAGACTTGACATACGTAATGCAGCACCTGCCCGTATACGTGAGTATGACAACTATTTTGACCGTGAAAGCGCATACGAAGTTCTCACTGCCGCCAACGATGAGATAGCCCGCCAAAAAGATGAGGCGGCCCTGCAAAAGGCTGAGGCTGAAAGAGCCAAACTTGAGGCTAAGGCACAGAAGGAGCGTGAGAAAGCGGAGAAAGCGGAGCAAAAGGCCTCCAGTTCCATTTCACGTGGACTGCTTGGAACCATAGCAGCTGCAGCCGCCACCAGTTTTGCCCGTTCAATGGCCACTCAGGCCGCACGCAGCATAGGCGGTACATCCACACGCCGTAGCACATCCGCCGGCAGTTCACTTCTTGACGGTCTGTTTGGTTCCGCCACAAAGACCGCAACCAACACCGCCACACGCAAAATCACCAACGAATTGCTTAAAGGACTGTTCAAATGAACAGTCCTTTTTTACCAATACACTACAGGACACAAATCTTTCTTCTTGTGCGGGAGGGTGTATATGAAGGAGATTTCATTTGACCAGCTGCCGTTCTTCTTATGAGAGGTGAATAGGTCAAAGATGTAGTAGAGCTGGAAGCCCTTATAGTAGCCGCCCAGCATAAAGGAGACCGTGTGTACCTCCTGCACGTCAGTCTTGAATGAAACGCCAAGAATTATAGGCTGGAAGCAGACTCCGGCACCTATGTAGGCCTGTTTGAAATCAGCCTGCTGCTGATATGTGAGGTTAGCAAAGAAATAGTTATCTGAGAAGCCCTTGCTACGCAGGCCATGGCTTATCTTCAAATCCTGTATAAAGTTCACATGACCCACATACTTGCGAGGCAGCACCTGAGTGCCACGCACAAAGCCATTGTCCGGCTGAGCTACGTGATATACAGCAAAACCTACTGTAAGGTGGTTCTGGAACACGTACGATGCACCCACCGCAAAATCAAAGAATGTACGGCTGCTATTCTCAAAGTTCTCAACAGACGCAGGCTTAATGGCTCCAGTGCCACTGTACTGGTCACCAAAGGTGAGAGCATTGTAATCCACAAAATTGAAGAACACACTACCCTGCAAGCCCAGGCGTATAAAGTGATTATCGGCGCACTTTATAGTGTGAGCGTAAGCCACTCCAGCCTCATTCACCTTATAGACATCAGACATTTGGTCATAGGAATAGAACGCACCCACAGAGCACATCTGCTTATACACGTTCATATCAAAACTTAGGCGGACGGTATGGTAGTTGTTCACAAGCGTAGGCCACTGCATACGGTAGTTGGCGCCTATCCTTATGGTGTTTGCAGCACCCACCTGTGCAGGGTTAAGGCTGAAGGGCACAATGTTGTGGTTAGAGAATGTGTAGTCCTGAGCCAAGGCAATCACCCCAGCCATAACACACGCTAATATAACCACTACCCTACGCATCACTTCACTATTGAAACCTTGCCTTTCAGTTCACCAGACCGCTCCATGCCGTCTATGTTACTTTTATAATTAGCCACCCAGCCATACACGCCCCAAGGGCAGAGTTTGCCCTGATACATTCCGTCCCACTCATCTGCCGTGGACGAGCCTTCAAACACTATCTCTCCCAAGCGATTGTATATGTAGAAAGTGAACTCCTGCACATAGTCTCCACCATAGAAGTGGAAGGTGTCATTGAGGCCGTCACCATTTGGAGTAAAGGCGGTTGGAGCCCATACATCCTTCCAAACGTATATAGGCACATCTGCGGTGAACTTGCAGTTATGGCGGTCAATAGCTGTTACAGTTACTGTAAACATATCAGCAAGCACCTCCACATCATAACGGTGCGTCATATCCTTGCCGTCAAGAAGTTGAGTGCCGTCACCTGTGCTCCAGTACCAAACAGCATTGTCAGAAGGCTCCAGGCCTGTAAGGCGGACATCGGAGTTAGTATCATCTATCCATGTAGGCTCCACCCTGTATGTAAACTCAGGCTGCGGCAAATCCTTTATCTCTATGGAATCCACACTGGTGCAATTATATTCATTGTAGCCCACGGCATAAATCCAGGTGGCACCGCCAATGCCGGCCCTTAGCATAGAAGAGTGAGATGAGGCAATCTTGTCATCGGCGGGTTTGGCGTACCAGTCATAACGCTCCGCACCAGATGCGCTCACCATAACAGAGTCATCACGATACGGACATACGCCGTAATCCTCAAGCCTCAGCTTCATGACAGGTGAAGGCAGCAGATTGACACTTATCTGCTTTACAGAGCTGCAGCCGGCAGTGGTACCCTTTACAAAGTAGGTGGTAGGGCTGTTAATATTGAGGATGACGCTCTCCCCAGTGTCACCCGTGTTCCACTCGTAACTTTCTGCACCAGCGGCGGAGAGTTTGAAGTCAGAACCTGCGCAAACTATAGTGTCAGATGTGACTATAAGATTTGGTGAAAGTGTGGCCGTAATAGGTATGACTATACTGTTTGAACAGTTCTTGTGAGTACCCGTGAGGCGTATGTTCATATTCTGCTCCACCACAACCTTATGCTCCGCACCAGTGCTTCCGTCATCATCCCAAAGGTAAGTAGAGGCTCCCTCGCCTACCAAGGTCAATTCCTCTCCTATGCAACCCTGGGTTCTGCCGTGAACACTCAAAGCCGGAGGCGAGACAGGCGTTACAGTAAAGTCCGCAGTGCGCTCGCACCCCTTATTGGAGTAGGCTGTAAGTGAGAACGTAGTTTCATTATTTATAACAGGTTCAATTTGAGGGCCCTGCTCCCCAGTGCTCCATTGGAAAGTCTCTCCGTCACCCTCAGCGTGCAGTGTGGCCTTGGTGCCATAGCAGACATATTCATCGCCACTGACAGATACCTGCGGCAGCTGGTGAACCGTTACAGAGAGCTGAGCGACATCAGACTCACACCCGTCATCAGAGTAGCCAACCACACGGTATATGGTGGTTACAAGCGGATTAACGTCAATATCGGAGTCAGTAAAGTTAGTGTTGAGCCACTTATACGTATCAGCACCCACAACAGAGAGGTGTGCGCTCTCCCCCACGCAAATCTCACTCTTATCCTGAGATACGCGGAGCTGAGGAATATTAAACGCGGTAAGCTGCTGCTCATATTTCTTTGGGCAGCCGTTTCGAGTGGCTATAACCCATGCCCCGATGTCACCGTCAGCCTCATGTACAAAGGTCTGAAGCGTGGAGCCGTCATGCCATTGGTAGCTGTCAGCCACACCCTCTGCCTTCAAACTGAAATAGCCAGAGCCTAAGCAGAGCTGGGTAACACCAGTCAGCACCACCTCTGGCACATCCTTTACCTCAATGCTCTTTGACACCAAACTCTCACAGGTGTGCTCACTAACAGCCTTTACTGTGTAGACTGTGGTTTCTTCTGGCTCAATTATATTATCCACACTCTCAAACGGGGACTCCCCTTGCCATATATAGTAACTGGCATTGCCCACGGCATGGATATGCAGAGTGTCTCCACGGCATACCTCGCTCTTACCTGTAATGCTGACTGTTGGAAGCGGGAAGGCCTCAATAGTGTGAGAGTCCTCAGCCTTGCAACCATTCTCCGCTATGGCTGTAACCTTATATGTTGTGGTTTGAGTAGGTGTCACAGTGGTCTCTGCCCCCACATCGCCGTGCGCCCACAGATATGTGGTGTTATCACCTGTTGCTGAAGCTATAAGCTGCACAGGAGTCTTGCTGCACACCTCAGTTAGTCCACCTATCTGAACGTATGGCACAGGCTTCTGCTCCAGGAATATATTCTTGCTTGATTTGCAGCCCTTGGGTGTCTCAGCCTCAATGCTGAAGGCCATGTCTGACGTGGCGTCCAAATTTCTTGTAGCGCCTGAGTAGCCGTCGTTCCATGAGAACTGAGTGCCTGGCACAGTGGATGAGATACTTACCACATACTGCGCATCGGGGCAGGCAGTAAGGGCGCCGTTTACGGTGATTTCAGGCAGAGGGTTCTCTTTAAGAGTCTTTGAAACAGGCTGTGACTCACAACCAAAAGAGTCAAAACCAGTGATAGTGTAGGTGCCCGCCCTGTCAAATGTTCTGGGGGCGTTGTAGTTGTAGTCATTCCAATAGTACCTCACCGCACCAGTAGGAGTCCACACTACAGACTCTCCTGCACACATCTCCTCATCTCCTTCAATGGTAACAACCGGCTTTTCACGCACTCCCACCGTATGGGTGGCCACTGTCTTGCAACCAGCATGGTCAGTACCTGTAACCTTGTATGTTCTCTCAACATTTGGTGAGACATTTATCTGCGGGTCATTACCCGGAATACCCTCCCACTCATAGCTTGCCGCTCCAGATGCGGTCAGCACAGCACTGCCGCCAGGGCACACCATGTCCTCACCAGTGATGGTGACCTGTGATGGTATCTGCACCGTAACCGCCTGGCTTGTCTGGTATACGCAGTCATAGCTGTCTGTAACCTCCACATAGTAAGTTTGGGAACTCTCAGCAACAGCCATAAATGAGTTTTGGTCTGACAGCACCGCCGATGTGGAGGTGAACCACCTGTATCGGCTTCCAGCCTCAGCGCCGTTCACACTAAGCAGAAACTCACTACCCTTGCACACAGGTGATGATGCCGTTATTGCCAGTGACGGGAAGAACCTAACCCTCACCTTCTTTGTAACCGTGGCGGAGCAGCCCTTCTCAGTCTGGACTATCAGTTTTACATCGTAGTCTCCAACGGTGGCGTATGAGTGTACCGGATTACGGTCAAATGAGTAGTCTCCGTCACCAAAATCCCACTGCCAGCGGGTAGCCACATCGCCCTCCACTGTGGAGTTCTCTGTAAACTTAACCTCTCCGCCGCAATGGTTCTCATAATCAAACCCTGCTGTAACTGTCACAGGGTCAAGATTGGTGGTAATCTCTATATGAGCGCACCCCATCTCATCTGAGAGCACGCATTTGTAAACCACGCCCTCACGTATAGTTGAACGAGGCACTGTTATCTGGTTTGGATGAGCCGGGTCTATCACTATACCAGTGGCGTCAAGTCCGTCACTGCGGCTCCAAGTGTATGAGGCGTACCCTTCAGGAGCTGTTATTATACCGTCATCACTACCGCAATTTGCTGTCTGCAGCCCCACCTGGGTAGCCACAGCCCTGAAGTAGGCGTAAGACTCGTGACCGCCAGCCACATTATAGTCACTACAGTTAACTATGCAGTCATGAGTGATTATGGATATGGTTACCGTCTTGCCTATATAGGTTCTAAGGTCAATGGTACCGTTTGTCCACGGGCGGTACACATAGTTTTTGGCGGCATTGCCTGCCCTTGATGAGAGGCACTCCTCTATAGGCTTGTTATGCAGAAGTGATGATGTTGATTCATTTGCGTTAGTCTCGTAAGAGCCGCATGGCACCACGTATGACGTACCTGTGGCATCATCGGTGACCTCCACTTTTATACCAAAATAGGGCAGCTGCTCACCAGTGTGATTGGCATTATCAGGCACATTGAGCACCGCTGCAAAATCATATCGGAGTATTGAAGAAGCCTCTGTAACCGTATAGGAGTAGGTCATTTTCTCAGCCGCTGATGCACGGTGTTTATTCCAACGGTTGCTACATGCCCCCGCCCCAGTGCTCGGATAGCCCTCAGTTTTTAGAGGAACTCCTATTCTGGTAACTATTGAACCGGCAAAAGGGTTTGTGTAGAAGTCACTGCAGGAGACTATCGGGTCATTCTGGTCCACCGCATTCACCAGCATCATTCTCTTTGCATCTGTAACGTACGTCGATGTGGGGCTTATCCGCGTCCATGTGTAGCTGTAAACGTCAGAAGTAGGTGCAGCAGCCTCATAATCACCTATATACAAGGTCCAGTTGTCATAATTGCCATGGGAGAAATCAATATTGGGAGCGTCAGCGTTATCGGCCACCGCCGGTACCACCACAACGCACAACGCCGCAATAGCGGCCACAATATGCCTTAGTGCAAACTTCACACCATTTGATTTTAGGTTCAACGTACAAAGTTAACACTAAAATACCATATTGCAGTATATTAAATGTTAAAAAGTTAACAATTTTAACATTTATGCAATATGTGCAATATAGAGCAGTTTATATAGATCCAAGTAAAGCAGACTTGGATGCGAAGAGAGAAGGTTTGCCCTCAGGCGTGTGTGCCATCTGCCGTATAGGAAACGGAGCATGGATGTCAGATGAAGTCTCTTGAAGTAAAAATATATGCGCCACGCCCTAAACATCGTGTTCATAACCTTGTCAGGATAAAGAGCTGAAAATCTCACAAGGTTGTCGCATGCGTACTCCACCTTTACCAGATACTCCGGGTTTTTGGAGATGCCTAGATGCACAATAGGATTGCGTACAAAACTGATCTCACCCAGTAAGGATAGTTTGTAGGCGAATATGGTGTCCTCATGACCGTATGTCTCTATATCTTCATCAAAGCGAACCTTATCAAAAAGTTTCCTGTCAATTACAAAATTGAATGTTGTGAAAATCCTTTTGTTAATATCTCTAACCTCCCTCTGGCTATTATAGAGCCGCTCAAGAGAATATTCCGGCCCCATTTTGTATGGGTAAAGCGCCCTACCTCCAAATATGCACACATCAGGCTTGAGCATTGAAACATATTTGGCAAGGAAATCTTCTGAGCAAAGCTCCGCATCGCAGTCCAGAAAAAGAAGGTAACGGAAAAGCGCCTTGGAGGCAAGAAAGTTACGTATACGGCACCTGCCCTGGTTCTTCTCAAAATGGTAGAACCTCACGTAGTCAAGAGCCGCAATCTTAGATATATCATCCCTGTAGAGAGTGGAGGCGTCATCAGCCACCACCATCTCATACTCAATATTAAGAGCCTCCGCCTGAGAGTGAAGGCTCTCAAGCAGAGGTCTGCTATTAAAATTATATACCGGAATGAGTATTGATAACATTAGAATCCAGTAAATGTGGTGTCTATTGGCGCAATGTAATCATCGTCAAACGCATCATCAATGCGGTCATCAAGGTCATCAATATACTGGTCAATCTGCGGCAGGCTGTTCTCTATGATGCGGTGCTGTGCGCAGAGATAACCTACACTGACCAGCCATACAACAAGAAGCGCCACGTAGACCCACCAAGTATTCTTCTTTTTCTCAGTACCGTCTGCATTGGAGCTGCTCTTCAGATTCAGCCCAAGATAGACAAGAGCGGCTATTGGGCAGATGAATACAAGGATAGCTGCTATAGCAATCAAAACAGCAGCAAAGCCCCCAACTGTAGGAACCATCATGCCAACTCCAACCACACCAGACATTAGCAGCACAAAGAATATAATAGCCAGGATAGGGAACACAATGAAAACGGCAGACATTATCACAAATATCTTGCCAAGCATACCAAGGCATCCGCCGCCGGTGTTACCCTCTTTGGCCACATTTGACTCTTCACGCAGATTCTCCTCTGTAATCTCCTTGCCGTACATCTCCAGACGCTGTTTTGGAGTTGCAGCCTCAGGCACAAACATCCAGAAGAGTATGTAGGCAATGGCTACCACGCCGTTACCAAGAAAGAAGAGCAGCACCCACAGGATACGGATAACGGCCTCATCCCATCCAAAGTATGCAGCAATACCGCTTGACACACCGCCTATGACTCCGTTCACTGTGTCACGGTAAAGTTTTCTGCCTTTTGCTATCTTCCTGCCATTTGTATTCTCACTCTCAGTCTGCACCGGGTGCTCAATACTCTCAATGGCGGCGTTGACGTCATCAATATCCACAATTTTTCTTCCATTCTTACGCAGCCTGTTCTGGAAGAAAGTAGCCAGTCTGCCCTCTACGTACTCACCTTTCTCATCGGTGTAGGTCTTGAGAACCTCAAAAGCGTCATCATTCAAAATAAAGACCTCTCCACCAAGATTTACATTAACTGTTGTTTTCATCTTTTAGTAACTTTTGGGTTATTATATGTTGCGAATTTAGGCATTTTCATCCAAAAATAACTATCTTTACAAAGTTTAAATGCAAAAACCATGAAAAAATTATTTCTAATAGATGCTTACGCCCTTATTTACAGGAGTTATTACGCTTTTATTAAGATGCCACGCATAAATTCCAAGGGGCTTAACACATCTGCCATATACGGATTTGTGAACACTCTTGAGGAGATTGTGAAGAAGGAGCAGCCCACCCATCTTGCCGTGGCGTTTGACCCTTCAGGCCCCACATTCCGCCATGAGGCTTTTGAACAGTACAAAGCCCAGCGTGAAGCCACGCCTGAGGATATACGCAAGGCGGTGCCAATCATCAAGGATATCATAAAGGCGTACAACATTCCAATATTCATAAAGGACGGTTTTGAGGCGGACGATGTCATAGGCACGCTCTCCCGTATGGCAGAGGAGCATGGTTTTGAGACCTACATGGTCACCCCCGATAAGGACTACGGCCAGCTTGTGGGAGGCAATGTGTACATGTACCGCCCACGCCATAGCGGCGGCTACGAGGTTATGGGTGAGAAGGAGGTGACTGAGAAGTACGGTCTTGCAAATAAAACTCAGGTAATAGACCTGCTGGGCCTTATGGGTGACAGCAGTGACAACATTCCGGGTTGCCCCGGCATAGGTGAGAAGACCGCTGTGAAACTTCTTCAGGAGTTTGGCAGCATTGACAACCTGCTTGCAAGCACAGAGCAGCTTAAGGGTGCCTTAAAGACCAAGATAGAGAGCAATATGGAGCAGATAAAGTTCTCAAAGTTCCTTGCCACCATCCGCACCGATGTGCCGCTTGAGTTCAATGAGGATGAGCTCAAAGTGGTGAAGGCAGACAGTGACAAGGTGCTGGAACTTTTCTCTGAGCTTGAGTTCCGCCAGCTTGCCGCCAAACACCTCACAGGCCCTATGAGCAGCAGAGACGCCAAGGATGCCGCCGCAGACCCTGCAGTGCGCAAGGCGCTTGCAAAGCAGCAGCCCACAGCCTCAAAAGGCGGGGCCGTGAGCGCAGATGGCAAGGCAGTGCAGCTGGACCTGTTTTCAATGGACAGTGGACAATCGGTCAATCGGTCAATCGGTGAACCGGTTAATCGTCTTAATGAAAGCGATATACAATTGTCGATTCACCAGTTCACCGGTTCACCAGTTCACCAATTCTCCTTCACCGCCTACCCTCTTGACGGTGATCCGTTCAGCACGGATATTGAGAGCGTGACCATATTCTGTTCTCCAAGTGAGGTGTATAGTGTATCGCTGAAAGGAGAGCATCGGGATGAGAACATAGAGCAACTGAAGGCTCTGTTTGAAAACGAGGAGACTGAAAAGATTGGACATAATCTGAAGCATGACATACTGATGCTACGCCAGATTGGCATTGAGATAAAGGGCGCCATGTTTGACGTTATGCTGGCCCACTATGTGCTGCAGCCTGAACTGACCCATAGCATAGACTACCTTTCTGATGTCTACCTGCACCGTGAGGCAAGTCGTGAGGAGGTTTGCATGCTGCTGAAAGAGCCGCTGCTCAAGGCGCTGAGAGAAGAGGCGCAGGAGCACCTTTTCACTGATATTGAGATGCCACTTGTAAGGGTGCTGGCCGATATGGAGGCCAACGGCGCACGCATTGACTCAGAGGCGCTTCAGTCATCATCGGTGAACATGACATCAGCTATGAACGCCTTGGAGCAGGAGATACAGACATTGGCAGGCTTTGAGTTTAACGTGAACTCTCCCAAGCAGGTAGGCGAGGCTCTTTTTGAACGCCTGCACCTCTCTGAAAAGCCTAAAAAGACCAAAGGAGGGCAATATGTCACCAATGAGGAGGTACTTGAGGGCATAAAGGGCAAACACCCTGTTGTGGGCAAGATACTTGAATACCGCGGCGTCAAGAAACTGCTTAGCACATACATTGACGCACTGCCTAAGCTGGTGAACCCCAAGACAGGCCGCATACACACCTCATTCAACCAAGCCGTAACCGCCACGGGCCGACTATCATCAAGCAACCCTAACCTGCAGAACATACCTGTGCGTGACGAACAGGGACGTGAGATACGCAAGGTGTTCATCCCTGATGACGGCTGCGTGTTCCTGTCAGCAGACTACTCGCAGATAGAGCTGCGTCTTATGGCCCACCTTAGCGGCGATGTTAACATGATAGAGGCATTCCAGAGCGGCAAGGACATTCATGCCGCCACCGCCGCCAAGATTTACAAAGTGCCGCTTGAAGAGGTTACATCAGAGATGCGCCGCCGTGCCAAGACCGCTAACTTTGGTATAATCTACGGCATATCAGCGTTTGGTCTGGCGCAGAGGCTTGACATTAGCCGCACAGAGGCTAAGGAACTGATTGACGGCTATTTTGCCACCTATCCTCACATACGTGACTACATACAGGAGTGCATTGACCGTGCCAAGCAGAATGGTTATGTGGAGACCATCTTCCATCGCAAGCGCTACCTTGCAGACATCAACTCAAGCAACAGCATAGTACGTGGTTTTGCGGAGCGCAACGCAGTTAACGCCCCCATTCAGGGCAGTGCTGCAGACCTTATGAAGATAGCCATGATACGTGTCTATGAGGAGTGCAAGAAGGCAGGGCTCAAATCCAAGATGATACTGCAAGTGCATGATGAGTTAAACTTCAGCGTGCTGCCAGAAGAACTTGACACCCTTAAAAAGATTGTGGTTGACTGTATGCAGAACGTTGCTCAGCTGCGCGTGCCGCTAATAGTTGACTGCGGAGTAGGCGCCAACTGGGTGGAGGCTCACTAATCCTCCTTCAGGATAGCCTCCAGCATAGCGTCATACATCATCTTGCGGATATCCACTTCAGATGTCTTAATGAGTGTGCCGCCCTTGGCTATGGCCACGTCAAACCCTTTGAACTTTGGAGAGGTGAGTTTGAACTTTATGTGGTCAAAGTCCTTGCCATATACATCAAGCCCCACGCCACTGAGGATGGCTGGGCGCAGAACCACTAGGTGGTAGTTGAAACTGAGGTCAAGATTCTGCTTTCCGCCCACACCAAGTCTGAAGCGGTCCATGCTCACCATGAACGGATAAATCTGCACCTCATTATTCTTGACTGTAACCTCAGCGCTTATGCTGTCAATGCGATTCTCAGTCTTCTTGCTAAAGTTCAGGTATTTGGCTATAGTGGAGAATGTCTCACCGTCAAGAAGCACCAGACTGTCACCACGCACACGCAGAGCGGCGCTAACAGACGGTAGCTTCACATTCATACGCTCATCAAGCGTGAGTTCTGTGGAGGCGTCACACTCCACCCTGCCCTCAAATGAGCGCAGCATAGGCAGCACAGAGTCAAGTTCAGGAATGTACTCAACAAGGTCACCAATCAATATGCTGTCCATAGATACGGCCATTGTGGTGCGTGCTGAATCAGCGGTGGCGCACTCATACATTACATTCATATTGGCCTTGCCTATCTGAGTTGACGTTGAGAGCTCCTTAACCCTCAGTCTGCTATCCTTCAAAGTAACATCTCCCTTAAGGTGTTCAAACCTTACCTTACTGAAGAGCATTGTGTCAACATTGGCGGTAAACTTCAAGTCAAGATTCTGTGGCAACACTATAAGGCCATACAGGTCCACACTGTCTGACGCAAGCTCCAAATCGCCGTTATCACCATCATCATCATACGCCATAGCCACATCAAGAGCGTTCTGCTCCACCATGGCAGCCATCTCATCCTGGTTAAGAGCCTGAGCAGCCTTCTCAGCCTGCTTCTTGTTATACTCATAGAAGCCTCTCATAAGCTGGTTAAGATCAATGCGTCTTGACTTCATCTCCAGATTGCCGCTAAGAGTCTTGCCACGGAGCAGGTACCTGCGGAAGTTTGTAATCTCACCGCTTAGAGTAACAGAGCTGCGCCCAATGCGCGGACGCACCTTATTGAGGCGGATTGTATCATCGTTGAGTTCAAGGTCAAGACGGCTAACCCCCATACGCAGAGGGAAGTCAGCATCCTTAAGTCTCAGCCTTCTGGAGAATATAGAGCCCTCATTATTAAAGCGTTTCATATAGAGCTCCATTGGCTCCGGAGATTTGCTTAAAGTGTCAAACAGAGCTATCAGTGCAGGCATATCCACAATCTTCTCAGCCGCAGCACGCTTCATGCTGTCTATCTGAGCCTCAGTCTTACCCTTGCGGCGGCCTATTCTCAAGCGTGGGGTTGTAGCAAGACTAATACGGGTGGTGTCAAGCATGGCACACACCTGGGAGCTACATACAGTTACAGAGTCAAAGCTGAAACGAATGGATGTCTGAGGCACGTTAGTGCGCTCAGCGTGCTTAGCCACACTCACAGAGGCAGACATACGCTTGGCGTTGTACTTAATGGTGTCATCAAGAGTTATGTCCATGCCACGGAAGGAGACAGAAGTCCTGATTCTTGGCACTTTACCCGGCTGTATGTCATCAGCAAGCAGCGATGCCATGAACCTGTCTGACTTTGCCTTCACCCTGCGCTTGTACCAAACGTTAAGAGACTTGAAGGCAAGCCTTGTATCCACAAGCACCGTATCAGCCGTATCATAGCGGTAGCGGGCGCTCTTCTTAAGAGTCTGCGAGCCCATAGAGGCACGCATCTTTTTGAAGGCCTCCATCATCTTAAGAGAGTCAGCGGCGCTCATTACAGTGTTACGGCGGCGTGAGCCCGTAGATGTGTTAGTATTCAAATTAAGTCTCAGAGAATCAACGTAAACACCTAACTTATAAGAAGGTATCAGCACGCCGATGCCGTCACCTGTCACCACACTCTTAGTGAATATCTGGTAAAGGTTCTTGTTCTGCAAATCATCAATAAAGAAATTACCGTTGACATCGGCGGTAACAGTACCCTTGGCACGCTGTTTAGGGTCAAACTTATAGAGCTCATTCAGAACCTTCAGATTCAGTTTTGCCAGAACAGACAAATCCACGTACTCACGCAGATTCTTATAGCATACATAGCCCTTAACATCCACCTCATTCTTCTCAGCCTCAGCATGCAACCTGTTAATCTTTACAAATGTGGAGTCCTTCTTTTTCTGATTAAAGCGCCCAACAGCGTAAAGCGATATGTCATTAACCCTCTGACTGAACTTCTTAAAGCCACCGTTTATCCCCTTAAGTTGCACGGCGATGTCAATCACCGGCATCCTCTTCCCCTTGTAGAGACCGTTTGCCTCAGTCTGCAAAGCCACAGCCCCGTCAAAAACATAATCATCAATATACTTAGTCATCTGAGCAGGCACAAAAGCCCTCAGACGCTTTATTGACGGGCAGTCAAGCATCACACGCAGCTTCTCCATACCCACGCTGAGAGTGTCACCAAACGCAGGCTCCACCACGCCACTGACAGAGACCTGAGTCTTATCCAGGTTCACCCCAATGGTGTCAATATTAAACTTTGTAAATTCGTTCTCAGCCACAGCGCTTGCGTAAACATCAAGTGACGTACGCTTAATGTTAAACATACTGTCCTTAAGCGCAATATTGTCTGACTTGGCATTAAAAAGAAGAAGGTTTGTCTGAGACTCATCACGGAAGGCGTTGAGTTTCAAGTCAAAATCCTTCACAGTGCAGTGGCGGTTAGCCACAGAGTCAGTGTACGCTATGCTGTCAAGACCCATCTGCAGGCGGCTCTTCAGCAGAGCCATGTCAGAGAGCAGCTCTGTCTCCGCAGCATAAAGCCCCATTCCGTCAGCCTCAGCCGCAAAGTGAGAGTCAAAGTCACGGAACACAAGGCGAGCCTTGTCAATGGCAAGAGTGTCGGCTGTAATATTTGGGATAGAGACAGCCGTGGTGTCCTCACTTGGCGGGAACATATCCCAGCTGTAGATGCTGTCACGTTTGAGCACCTTCACGTAGGTGTCATCCAGAAGCAGGTGCGCAATGGTGACATCGCCGCTTTTAATAAATTCAGAGATATTAAGTTTTGCGCTAACCCTCTTTATATAGGCGAGAGTGTCAGGCTCAGAGAAAGCCCTTGTCTCCACAAGCACGCCGCCAAGAGTGAGGTCAACATAAGGCCATGTCTTAGCCACGCTCATGTCTATGCTGTCATACTTCACACCTATGGCGCCCAGTTCAGGCAGGTATTTCTCAAGCAGGATGTTAGCGTTTGACGGCTTGAGCGCAATCTGCACACCGCCAAGCGCAAGCAGCACTAAAGCCGCTAACGAGCCAAAGCAAATCCCCAATATTTTAAGCGCCTTACGCATAAACCATTTTGTAAAGTTTGTCACCCCGATGCAAAACCTCAGTGGTCTTCATAGAGAACCTCTCCCCTTTTGAAACCTGCTCCACCTGCTCTCCGCTATCATTCCTTATATCATCAGCCACCGCCTCATACGCACCAGTGGTAACGCCAGTCACCAGAATACGCTCCCCATTTGAAAGAGTCTGAGTGTCAAGCGTGAACTCTGCCACCTTCAGATTCTTGAAGAAGTTTGTAACCTTGCCAATGTACACCTTGCGCAGAGTGGCGCTTGAGCCGTAATGGCTGCTCCACTCGCCAAGCCTCTGCCCCAAGTAGTAGCCGTTCCAGAACCCACGGTTAAACACCTCGCTCAGACGCTTCTCCCATGCAGCAATCCTCTCATCGGAGTAAGAGCCGTCAAGGCAGCTGTCAAGAGCCTCACGGTAACACTCAACCACAGCCTTAACATACTCAGGACCGCGCGCCCTGCCCTCTATCTTGAAAACCTTCACCCCTGCGTCCACCATCTTGTTCATAAAATGAATGGTCTTGAGGTCTTTGGGAGACATTATATACTTATTGTCAACCTTCAGCTGCTCGCCAGTCTCACTGTCAGTCACAGTATAGGCCCTGCGGCATATCTGCATACAAGAGCCACGGTTAGCGGAGCGTGTGGTCTCATGCAGGCTCAGGTAGCACTTGCCGCTCACAGCCATACAGAGAGCACCGTGGCAGAACATCTCTATGCGAATTTTCTCCCCCTTAGGGCCGCATATATTGTCACGCTCTATGGCCTCGGCGATGCGTTTCACCTGCTCCAAATTCAATTCACGGGCAAGCACCACCACATCGGCGTACTTAGCATAAAACCTGAGAGCCTCCACATTTGAGATATTAAGCTGAGTGGAAAGATGAACCTCCACACCCACACTGTAGGCATACTGCATCACAGCAATATCGCAGGCAATTATGGCACTCACACCGCTCTCCTTAGCCACATTAACAATCTCACGCATCAGCGCCATGTCATCGTCGTAGATGATAGTGTTAACTGTGAGATAGGTTTTAACCCCGTTTTCACGGCACACACGCACTATCTCACGCAAATCATCAGTAGTGAAATTCGCCGATGAGTGAGAGCGCATGTTCAAATTCTCTATGCCAAAATACACAGAGTCAGCCCCTGCCTTAATGGCGGCGGCCAGGCTCTCCCACGAGCCAACGGGTGCCATAATTTCGTATTGCATCTAAAACACTCCTTTCCAAAATGCAAAGTTATAATTTTTTTATTATCTTGAAACATTATGGGCACAGTAAAAAATCAGAATGCCGATAATCCCCCATAACTATGTTTTTCAACCCACTTATGGGGGCGTATCGCGCATTTTTATTGAGATAATCCCCCATAACTATATTTTTTCACCCACTTATGGGGGATTATCTAGATAAAATAATTATCTTTGCCATCAGAAAAACTTATAGATACATGTTAATAGGTAGAGAGAAAGAACAACAAAGACTGTTACAGTTAGCCACAAAAGAAGATTCGCAGTTTTGCGCCGTCTATGGTCGTAGACGCGTAGGTAAAACTTATCTCATAAGAGAAAGCTTTAACTATACTTTTGACTTCTATTACACAGGAGTGGCAAATGTGAGCAAGTCCGTACAACT
Organism: uncultured Bacteroidales bacterium; assembly: GCA_900316125.1. Classification (GTDB taxonomy): domain Bacteria; phylum Bacteroidota; class Bacteroidia; order Bacteroidales; family Paludibacteraceae; genus Enterocola. The sequence goes on from ONBO01000020.1 coordinate 25,493, forward strand.
TGCAGAGTTCAGGGACTCGCTTCAGGCGGCATGGAAGAGAAAAGTAAATAAGCCAAAAAACTGGTTTGAAGCGTTCAAAGTGTTGGGAGAATATCTATCAGACCTGAACGTTAACAGAAAAAAAATTATTTTTATTGACGAGTTGTCATGGCTTGACACACCAAGGTCAAATTTTGTAAGTGCGCTTGAACATTTCTGGAACGGCTGGGCGACAGCAAGAGCAGAGAAGGACATAGTTCTTATTGTATGCGCAAGTAGCGCATCATGGATCACCAAGAAAATCTTCAAAAACAAGGGTGGCCTCCATAATAGAGTTACAGAGAAAATATATCTTTCCCCGTTTTCACTGTTAGAGTGCAGATTATTTTCTGAAGCGGCGGGTCTGAATATGACGTTGAAAGACATTGCTGAAACATATATGATTTTAGGCGGAGTACCGTACTATTGGAGCTTACTTAAACGCGGCAGAAGCGCATCACAAAATATAGACGACTTGTTTTTTAGTGAGGATGCAGTATTGGCTAATGAGTTTAAAGAGCTCTACACCTCACTCTACAAAAACCCCAAACCATATATGAACATTGTCAAAACACTTGGCAAGAAAAAAGTGGGCATGACCCGCTCAGAAATAGCAAAATCATTAAAAATCACAAGCAGCGGGACGTTGACAGAACATTTGGAAGACCTGCAACAAAGTGGATTCATACGCATGTACAAAAGCATACAGAAAAAAGAGAGGGATTCTATTTATCAACTAATTGATCAATTCACCCTTTTCTATTTCCAATATATGGAAAATTCAAGCGGTACAGTATGGGTTCAGGAGGCAATGACACCCAAATATAAAAGTTGGAGCGGACTTGCGTTTGAAAGACTCTGCCTATGGCATATACCCCAAATAAAGAAAGCACTTGGCATCTCCGGAATTTCATGCAATGTGGGTTCCTGGATATACATTCCAACGAGCGATGAGAAAGAAAGTGGCTCAAGCGGAACACAGATTGATCTTCTAATAGACCGCTCGGATAACGTAATTACAATATGTGAAATGAAATTCTATGATACGGACTATAATATAACATCAAAAGATGAAGAAGCACTCAGAAAAAAGAGAGCTATATTTATGGAACGTACCCAAACAAAAAAAGCCGTGCATATTGCTATAGTTACCACGTTTGGAATTTCTGGAACTAAACATATTAACACTGTACAACAAGTTATTACACTCAAAGATTTAGCAGAATAACAAAAGGCGGTGCCACATCGGTTCTACCCAAAAACATTACTTTATGAAAATTGCAAATATAGAGTTTCCTCAGAATCCGGTGTTTTTAGCTCCTATGGAGGACGTTACAAACCCAGCGTTCCGTATGCTGTGCAAGCGGTTCGGAGCGGACATGGTATATACAGAGTTCATCTCATGCGATGCCCTGATCCGTGACATACCGCGCACCCTGCAAAAACTCACCATAAACGAGGCGGAGCGTCCTGTGGCCATTCAGATATACGGCCGTGAGCCTGGACCTATGGCGGATGCGGCTCGCATGGCGGAGAGCGCCCACCCTGATATAATAGATATCAACTTCGGCTGCCCCGTTAAGAAGGTGGCAGGCAAAGGGGCAGGTGCGGGACTTCTACGTGATGTACCCAAGATGCTTGAGATAACCCGTGCGGTGGTAAACGCCGTAAAAACACCTGTAACAGTAAAGACCCGCCTCGGCTGGGATGAAAACAACAAAATCATAGTTGACCTTGCTGAGCAGCTTCAAGACTGCGGCATACAGGCGCTCGCCATCCATGGCAGAACCCGCAGCCAGATGTATAAGGGGGAGGCGGACTGGACGCTTATAGGAGAAGTGAAGAACAACCAACGTATGCACATTCCTATCATCGGCAATGGCGATGTCACCACCCCTGAGCGTGCCCGTGAATGTTTTGACCGCTACGGAGTAGATGCCATAATGGTGGGCAGAGCCTCCATAGGATGCCCATGGATATTCCAAGAGATAAAGAGCTTCCTTAACGGAACAGAGACCGCACCGCTCACATTTGAGGAGAAAAAGGAGATAATAAAGGGACACGTTCTAAGCACCATAGATTGGCTCGACGAGCGCCGTGGCATACTTCACGTACGCCGCCATCTGGCAGCCACCCCAATATTCAAAGGGATACCAAACTTTAAGGACACCCGTATAGCCATGCTCCGTGCAGAAACCAAAGAGGAGCTGTTCCGCATCATAGACGGAGTTAGTTTATAAATTCAGCAGATTCAAGGCTTGCGCAGGTGAGCCATACCGCTACATCATGCTACGTATTTTTGTTCATTTTAATGAGTGTTGGAACACCTGTTCAAACACATCCATTTCTCGCTTGGCTATACCCAGGCGAGTGGCTATGGACTTCCAATGCTTCACACCTGCCTTCACTTCTTCGATGATACGCACGGCTTCTTCTTTGCCTATCATATACTCTTCCGAGGAATCAAG
>ONBO01000015.1 GCA_900316125.1 uncultured Bacteroidales bacterium
TCTTCTCCGCAATAAAGTCTGTCCACTCCTTTTTGTCTGTGAGCATATACACGGCAATGATTTTTAAACGTGGGTCGTTCTTGTAGGCTTCATACAGTTCCGCCACCTGTGGGGCTGTCTTTTTGCAGTGGCCGCACTGAGGCTCAAAGAAGAAAAGAACGGTGAACTGACTGCCTCCCATGTCATAGATGGGGCGGTATTTGCCGTCAAGTCCCTGCAAATTGATGTTGTGGGCCTCGTCACCTACTAGAGAGTGCTCAATCTTCTTTATCTCCTTCTCAATGTTTGACTTGAGAGTGGAGTCAGCCCATGTGGCTGTGCCGTTGAGGTAGTAGTTTTTGCCAAGGTCTACCAGCAGGCGGTCCATACCCATTATGTTGCTCTTTACGCTGCGTTGTAGCATATAGTTGCAGATTACACGGAATGTGTTTTCATTTCCGCGTGCTTTCTCCACAAGCTTGAGCGCAGGAGGTATTATTGAATCATAACGCTGGATCAGCACTTTATCCATATAGGTGTCAAGTGTTTGGTTGAGGTATGGAGTGTGCAGGGAGCGCTCATCGCTGAGGTCAATGTTGTCAAAATAATGGTCACGCTGGAATGCATAGCCTATCACCCACTTCATGGAGTCAGAGAGCTGGTTATAACCTTCAGGCTCTTTGAACTCAGGAGACTGGAGACCCTTTATGAATATGCCGCACATGCTCTTGGGGTATCTGGCAATGAGGGCGTTCTGCCTCTCTGTCATTGATACTCCCAGAAGGCGGAGCTCAGCCTTGATTTTGTCTATCTCGGCATTGTCTTTCAGCGTTTTAATCAGCGCCTCTTTCTCCCTCGATGTACGCTGCAGCTGCTTCATGAAGAGGGCGTAGTTGTTGAACTCTAAAGACTCAAGAGAACCCTCCACGCTAACCTTGTCATAGTGGTTGGTGGTGTCAATCTTTACTGTCATGGACTGGTCATCGCCAAGTATGAGGTCAATCACTGGGGCGCGTTTCACACAGATGGCATATAGGCCTTGCGGATACTTCTCCTTTGATTTGAAGGTGCCCTTGCCTTTGGCGTCAAGCTGCAGTGAATCTTTAACATACACCTGCCCAAAGTAGTAGTAGGCTAGCAGAATGTTCTCGCCGGCAAGCTGTTTTGCGCGGATTTGGATATCGGTGTTTGGTGAGGTGCTTTCGTCAAACACTGTCTTTGTTACGGAGTATGAATCCTCCCCATTATTAAATGAAGCAGACCTCATGGCTACCTGCGCCATTGACATTGTGGCGCATAATGCAAGAGAAAGCAATGTTAAAATCTTAGATCTCATAGGTAATTTTTTCTAAAAATAGGTTCTCATCGGCGCTTAGATACTCTTTTAACGTATTTTTGAGCCTTTTGTTATAGTTGTTTATGAAAAGTTTTTCATCTGGGGTGAGCATATCTGTGATTATGGCCTCCAAACAATAGGGCGCAAGTGTGAGATGCTCAAATGTCAGGAACTCACCAAATTCACTCTTTGAGTGAGGCGTAACAAGCACTGTGTTCTCTATGCGTATGCCATGCCTGCCCTCACGATATATGCCAGGCTCGTCTGTCATTGTCAGCCCTGCTTCATACTTGACGTCATTCTCAGAAGGGCGCAGCCAGGCGTACCCTTCATGTACGTTGAGCAGGTGGCCAACTCCGTGGCCTGTGCCGTGACCATAGTTCATGCTCCTCTGCCAGAGGAACTGACGTGCCAGGATGTCAAGCTGGCTGCCTTTAGTCCCCACAGGGAATATTGCGGTTCCTAAGGCTATGTGGCCTTTCAGCACTAAGGTGTAATCTGTGCGCTCTTCATCAGTAAGCTCACCGCAGGCCACTGTGCGTGTGGTGTCTGTGGTGCCTGTAAGGTAATGAGTGCCAGTGTCAATCACAATAAAACTTTTACGCTCAATAACAGAGTCAGACTCTGCGCTGGCGGCATAATGCCCAATGGCTCCGTGCTCCGCATAACCGGCAATAGTGCCAAAGCTCTCATCTACAAAGAGCGGCTGCGCCTCCTTCAATTCACGAATCTTGGCCATTACAGAACGCTCAGTTATCTTCTCGCCGCTTTCAAGCCCCTCAGTAAACCATTTAAGGAACTTCACCCAAACCACGCCGTCCTTTATCATTGACTGATGGTAACCCTCAATCTCCGTCTCATTCTTTACAGCTCTTAGACGGGATATGAATAGCGGAAGGTTTATTCTATCCTTGCATTTTTCAGCAGCCTTGTAGAGGTTGTAGCTCAGGCTCTTCCTGTCAAAAAGCATGCTTTTGCCAGCCATGCGCTCAATATATGCGGCTATGCTATTGTAGGGCATCAACTCTATGTTGTTGGCGTCCATATACTCCTGTACCCCGATGTCAGCCTTCTCCTCGTCGCAGAACAGTGTGCAGCTGCTTTCAGTCACCGCCACGTAACTCCGCACCACGGGGTTGAACGCCACATCGGCGCCTCGTATGTTTAGAAGCCAGGCAATGTCATCAAGATTGCTAATTACACAGAAATCAGCCCCGTTTTCACGCAGGATGTCCCTTACACGGTTAAGTTTTGATTGTGTCTCCTCTCCTGAGTATTTTACATCATGGATGAATATCTTGCTGTCACACAGTGGGGTGCGGCCTGCCCACAGGCTTTCAAATGCGCTGCAGTCTGTCAGATTAAGTTCGTCTTGCAGGTTCTCCCAGCTGTCAGTTGAGAAAAGAGCGGCGTTTGCCGCCACAGGCGCATCCTTAACCTCATCTTTCAGCCATGCAGGATATTCTGGCACACCCGGCAGTCCGCTCTTCATAAGTTCGATGCCTGAGCCCTGCAGTTGAATAGAGGCCTGTATATGATAGCGTGAGTCAGTGAAGAGGGCGGCCTTGCTGTCTGTGATCACAAGAGTTCCGGCAGAGCCGGTGAAACCGCTCATATAGGCGCGTAGCTTGTAATATTCCTCTGTGTACTCACTTTGGTGAGGATCTGCGGTAGGTATGATGCAGGCTTTAAAGTTATTGCTTCTCAGCCACTTCTGTAATTCTGAAATTTTCTGATTCATAATGCAAAGTTAAGCATTATATTACTTTTTCAAAAAAATAGAGAGTAAAAAGTTTGCTTAATCAAAATCAATTCGTAACTTTGCAACCCCAAAAAGTGAAATTAAATTAAAAAACAATATAACTATGATCGTAGTACCGGTAAAAGAAGGCGACAGCATTGAAAAAGCCTTGAAGAAATTCAAACGTAAATTTGAAAAGACAGGTGTTGTTAAGGAGCTGCGCAAGCGTCAGGCTTACAACAAACCATCAGAAGTTAAAAGAGAGCGTAAGATGCACGCCATCTACGTTCAGCAGCTTCACCTGAACGAGGAATAAGGGCTATCCCCCTTTTACAGCGTGAGTTCTACGGCGGACTGGTTTCCAGTTCGCCGTTTTTGATTCTTATCTTATTATAAGCACTTTGGCCGCGGAACTGCGGCTATTGTTTTCATCAGTGTTCATCAAATGGAAGAAGTAGACGCCGCTTCCCACGTAGCTGCCGTTGTGCTTGCCGTCCCAAGAGAAGGAGCCGCCGTTTGATGTACCCTCAGCCACAAGACGCCCGCTGGCGTCAGTAACCTTCACCACAGTCTCATTTTCAAGTCCTGTTAAAGTGATAAAACCTGTGAATCCAGGAGTTACAGGGTTAGGGAACACCTTGATCTTGTCATCGTTGAACTTTTTTACAGGCTCTGTAACGCCATCACGGTACTCCACAATACCGTTGCCTGAGCCTATAAGCACACTTCCGGTAATATTATTAATTTCAAGTGATGTTATCTCGTTTGAGATAAGGGGGCTGTTGTCCTCTGTAAAGTGGTTGTAGGTGGTCAGTCCGTCAGCTGAGACCAGATACACCCCGTTTGTGGTGCCAATCCACTTGCGGTTGCCGCCATCCACGTCAATAGCTCTTACAGGTATGCCGTCAAGCAGATAGTCTGCCAGACCAGTGCCGTCATCACGAGGAATCTTCACCCTTGTACATCTATAGGAGGCGTCAAATATCTTGTTTAAGTTGTTTAGCAGTATAGGCCCCACATCAGTGCCAATCCAAACTGTGCCGCTATTGTCCTCTACAATGTCATAAATCTCTGAAGGGGTCAGGGTTTTGCCATCCTTGTCAGTGAATGATGTGAAGAAGCGTTTGTTGTTGTCACTCTTAACAAATATGCCAGTACGGCCGCGTGCGCTCAATAAGAACTTCATGCCGTTAGAGTGAATGAGTATCTGTTGTATGAGAGAGGCAGTCTCAAGAGGGGAAAATCCTTCCGCCTCATACCATACCTTGTCAGGCGTCATATAGCAGATAGGGTTGTATGAACCCTCCTCAGCCTCCAGTGATGTCGCCACCCATAGATTGCCGCTCTTGTCAAACGCCAGCCCGTCTGCACGCACATAGTGAGCTCCTAAGTTAAGTGTGCTTTTGAGCACACCGTTTGTACTCTCAGTGTTATAGAGAGCTACAGCCTTGCCGTTAAGGAACTCATATACACCTTCACCCCATGTGGTGGCGTATATATGGTCAGGATTTGAGGGGTCAGCAATAGAAGAGACTACATCATAGAAAAAGCCGTCGGGCGATATGTCTCCGGCTCCTGAATTCTCACGTTCAATAGAACTCCATGAGCCGTCTTCATATATCATAACCGCTCCAGGACGCAGTCCACGGTTAAGACGGGAGTGGCCAGGTGCCACCATAAACCTTTCGCCAGCAGTTACAATGCGTTGTGACTGTGATAAATACGGGCCGTCAGGTCTGTATGCTACGTTAATGACCTCAGGCTGAAGAATAATATTTCTAACCCCTTCTGTGTTTGCCGCCACCCAGTACTGACCGCCAGAGTACACGGCATCCGCATTTGACACTAAGATGCGCTCTTCAGCCCACTGTAGGCTAAAACGGCTCATATTGCTGTCATTGCGGCCGCAAATCAGGTTATCACCGCTTCTATGTATCCATGCAGCGTTAGCCGTGTTGTTTTCAAAAATCTGAACCCACTCATCACCTGACAGCCTGTATACACCGCCTGTCTCGCCGGCAATCACAAAACAGCCGCTAAACATCACCATTTGTGTGTAGTTTACATCGGGGTGGGGGAGAGTGAGCCCTGAAGGCTGCCATGAGCTGTAATCCAGTAGATTAGCACCGTTTACAGGAGCTTTCTTAATTTTTTTGCCCATAAGGGCGTAGAAGTTGGCGTCATATATTGCAAGTGCGTACACTGGCATGATAGTTCCGTTGTCACCAATGATGTAGGTGTCCTTAACCTCATATTTCTTAAGGTTTATCACCACGATGCCGAATCCTGTGCATAGATATGCGCAGCCGCCGTACATTGTGATGCTTTTAATGTCCTTGTCAGCCTTGAGGTCCTTGTTTTTTATGTCACTGATGTTGTATATGTTGCCGTCAACGTCAATAATATCAATATTTGAGTTCACGTATGCCACCACAAGCTGGTTTGTGCTGTTGTCATACGCAATGCAGTCAATAACGTTGTCACTCAGACCTGTTGATTTTGTGTATATCTCAATATATTTGTCAGTCTTGGTTACGGAGAAAAGGTGGCCGTCTGCCAGGGCGTATATTTTATCACCTGCATCCACTACCTGGGTGACCTCACGAAAAGAGGGGTGTACACGCCACTCTCCCACGGCAGGCAGGTGAGCCGCCGCTGTGATGCAGATGGTTGAGATAATAAATAATACAAAAAGTCTGATTTTCATCTTATTAGCTGTTTATTTATTAAGAAATTCAAGGAACTTCTGCATGGCTCTTGCTCTGTGACTGATTTTATTCTTCTCACTTAGCGGGAGCTCTGCAAATGTCTTGTCATAGCCGTCAGGACGGAATATCGGGTCATAACCAAAACCCTCTGAGCCTGATTTCTTTTCAGTGATAACACCGGTTACCACCCCTTCAAACTCAAAAACACGGCCGTTATTGTCAAGATAAGCTATAACAGTGCGGAATCTGGCACGGCGGTTCTTCACTCCCTCCAAATTCTTCAGTAGGAGTGCCATGTTGTCTTCTGATGACTTTCCGTCACCAGCATATCTTGCAGTGTGCACGCCAGGGCCGCCGTTAAGAACCTCAACCTCAAGTCCTGTGTCATCAGCAAAACAGGCTTTGCCAGTACGGTCAAACACATATTTAGCTTTCTGATAGGCGTTGCCCTCAAGCGTGGGCTCGTTTTCAGGGATATCTTCTGTAATACCTACATCTTTCAGACAAAGAAGTGCAAAACCTTCTCCAAGAAAGTTCTGCACCTCATCAGCCTTATGTTTATTCCCTGTTGCAAATATAAGTGTGCGCATAGGAATAAAACTGTTTTAGAATGCGTCAATGATACCCTTGAAATCAGGAGCCTTGAGTGATGCGCCGCCAATAAGGCCGCCGTCTACGTCAGGCTTGCTGAAGAGCTCCTTAGCGTTGCTAGCCTTGCAGCTGCCGCCGTAAAGGATAGTTGTGTTGTCTGCAACCTCCTTGCCGTATTTGTCAGCTATAAGGCTACGGATGTAAGCGTGAATCTCCTCTGCCTGGTCAGATGTGGCTGTAAGACCTGTGCCTATAGCCCAAACTGGCTCGTAAGCAAGTACAATCTTAGAGAAATCCTCTGCTGAAAGGTTAAATACAGAACCCTCAAGCTGAGCCTTAACCACCTCATTCTGCTTGCCAGCCTCACGCTCCTCTTTGAGCTCACCTATACAGAAGATAGGTTTCAGGTCATTAGCAAGTGCCAGAAGCACCTTCTCTTTAAGTATCTCGTATGTCTCATGATAGTACTGACGGCGCTCTGAGTGACCAAGAATGCAGTACTCTGCACCGGTTGACTTAACCATGGCTGCAGAAACCTCACCTGTGTATGCTCCAGACTCCTTATCGGCGCAGTTCTCAGCTGAAAGCTTAATAACGCTGCCCTTAATAACCTCAGCAACAGTTGCAAGGTGAATAAACGGAGTGCCTATGATAACCTCACAGTTAGGCTTCTCATTTTTAAGAATCTCTTTTAACTCTGTAGCCAGTGCTACACCTTCTTGCAGGGTCTTGTTCATTTTCCAGTTACCTGCCACAATGTTCTTTCTCATCTTTAATAAATTTTATTTTGTAATTGAGTTAAGTGTGTCTATGCTTGGTAAATCATTATAGTGCCATTTTGCCACCACTGTGCCCTTCTTTAGAAGCACAAGTCCCGGGTTGGAGCGTATAATGGTTTTAAGTGTAATCTCATCTGTCTGTGCCATTGTGCATTTCACGCTGTATTTCTCTATGAACTCGGCTATGTCATCATGGAATGACGCTGTGAGCCAGTACATAGGAATATCCTTGCCCTCAGCCCAGCTGTGTATGCTGTTAATCTTCTTAACTGATTCAGTGTCAGCTTTTTCAAGTTTAGGACTCACCACAAGCAGGGTGTAGCCCTCACGCTCAAGCACTATGTCTGTAATGTCATCCTCTCCGTCAACCAGTATGGAGAAATCATGGATAGGAGGGGTGTAGCCCTTCTCCACAAGCTCTACGTTCTGGCGTACAAATACCCATGTGGAATCTTCTGCTGGGTAGTTCTCAAGAGTGAACTCCTTCTCCACACCGTCCTTGCTGTAGATGAATGTGGTTTTGTAGCGGTCTGTAGGCGCCCCCTCAGGTATTGTCATTAGTTCTGAGATGTTATTTCCCACCTTGTACGGGCGGAAATCTATCACCGGCAGGTGGCGGTAGCAGTAAAGCTCCAGCCCAAGGCAGAAGAATACTGGCAGAGCCATGACCACCCATTGTCCGGCCTCTGTAAGACGCGGTCTGTTATACTTCAAAGTGAAGAACAGCAATATAAGCACCACGTCAATAATTACATTCTTGTAGAATGTCTGCCAGTTAGTGAGTACAAGCGCATCTCCAAAGCATCCGCAGTCTGAAACTGGGTTAGCTATGGCAAGGTAGAGTGTAATTGGGGTCATTACAGCCATGAACACGGCTGCAACTATTGCGGTGATTTTCAGTTTCAGTGACAGAAGCATGTTGAAGCCAATGGTGAATTCAACCATTATCATAAGGAATGCGGCAGGCAGTGCCAGCACAGAGAGTTCAGGCACACCAAAGGCTTCAAAATAGTCTGTCATCTTGTAGCAGGTGCCCACAGGGTCAACTGCCTTTACAAAACCTGAAAAAAGGAATACCGCCGCTAAGAAGAAGCGGCAGCATTTCTGTATAATATCACCAAATTTTCTCATTAAGCCTCCTCTCCCTCTGCAATCTTAATAAGCCCGAACACTGCATAGTTGAGCATATCATAGTAATTTGCGTCAATGCCCTCAGAAATAAGGGTCTTGCCTTTGTGGTCTTCAATCTCCTTGGTACGGTTTATCTTCATGAGTATGAGGTCTGTATAGGAACTTATACGCATGCTGCGCCATGCCTCGTCATAGTCATGGTTCTTTGCAAACATAAGCCTTTTAGCCTCCTCTACATAGTGGTCATATAGCTTGACAATCTCATCAGGCTGCATGTCAATGGTGTCAGCCGCTCCGTATTGTAGCTGTATGAGACCTATCACAGCGTAGTTTACAATGCCTATGAACTCAGGCTTAATGCCCTCGCCCACAAGGCTCTCTTTCTTAATTTCAAGACTGCGTATGCGTTTTGCCTTTATGAAAATCTGGTCTGTGACAGATTCAGAGCGCATAATGCGCCACGCCCCGCCGTAGTCATAGAGCTTTTTAGTAAATATGTCTTTGCATGAGGCTATGGCCTCATCAAACTCTTTATCTGTATTATTCATTTGTCAGAACTTCTACTCCGTTTGCCTTAACAGTGATGGTCAGTATATTCTCATCAACCTTGAACTCACTATTATTAAACGGTGCTTTGTATTTTTTATTTTCTAGAATCTTAGGCAACAGCACTTTTATGCTCTTCTCCTCGTCACTCTTATTGAACACTACGATGGCAACCTTGCCAAAGTAGTTTCTGGCGTATGCCCAAACGTCATCTTCAAGTTTAAGCTCAATAAAGTCACCGTACATGAGAGGCAGACTGCTCTTACGCAGGCGGGCAAATTTTGATACTGCATCAAGCACTTTTTGCTCATGCTTGCTGAGCTGAGAGTCAAATCTCATCATTCTGCGGCAGTCTGGGTCATTTGCACCAGCGTCGCCTATCTCATCGCCGTAATAGATTACAGGGACACCTGGAATTGTCATGTTAAAGGCGTTGAGCTGAATAAGTTTGTCGTATGCAAGAGTGTCTGTCACAGATATCTCTCTAAGCCATCCGGCGGCTTTTGTGTCCTCGTCATAGCGTACATCGCCCGAAGCGTAGCATATAAAGCGAGCACGGTCATGGTTGCCTGAGATGTAACCCATAAGGTTATGGCAGCCGTATGTCTTGAGGCTCATATTCAGGGTGTTGCTTATGCGACTGAGGCTCTGGCCCTTTACGGCAAACACGTTAGAGGCGTCATCAGATACATTGAAGTCAAACTGACCGTTCAGCATACCAGAGTTTACATAGCTGCTAATGAGTTTAGGACTGCCGTATGACTCGCCAATCTGGTAGATGTCCTTATGCTCAGGCAGCTCCACCTCCTTCTTGATCTTATAGGTGAGGGTTCTCCAGAAGTGCTCCTGCACATGCTTGCAGGCGTCATGGCGGAAACCGTCAAGGTCATACTTGGTTATCCATGCCACGGCGGTGTCTGTCATGGTTTGAACAATCTCCTCACGTGAGTAGTCAAGGGTAGGCAGGAACTCGTCAAACCAAGTGCTCAGGCGGTGGTCATTCCAGCGCTCAAGGTTCTTGGTGCCGTCAGGCAGAATCAGAGGTGTGCATATTGTAGGGTCTTTCTGGAACATAGGGTGTTTTTCATGAACGTGGTTTGCCACGTAGTCAAGAATAACATTCATGCCGTGAGCATGAGCAGCCTCTACAAGCTGTTTCATCTCCTCATCAGTTCCAAAACGGAAGTCAATCTTGCTTGAAGATATAGGCCAATAGCCGTGGTAGCCCGCAAATTTAGTCTTTACAGGCTTCTCCATGTTTGCATACGGCTCAAGAGGGTTCTGCACAATAGGGGAGAGCCATACCGTGGTAATGCCCAGAGAATCAAAATATCCAGACTCTATCTTCTGGGTGATGCCGGCAAGGTCACCGCCTTGATAGTCACACTTAGGGTTGACATCGGGGCGGTTCATAGGATGGTCATTATCCTTATTACCGTTGTAGAAACGGTCCACAAGCAGAGAGTAGAGAATCTGACTGTGCTTGTCATTACGTGTGATAAGGTTCACGTCAGTAACTGGCTTGCCATATTCCAGTGGGATAAGAATATCATTTGATATTCCGGAGTTATTGGCAGCCACCACTCTTACGTAAGAGCGTTGCAGACTTTTGGCCTCTGATGGCATGTGAATTTTAAGGCTGCCTTCACTTTTGTCTATGAAGTAGTCAGGCAGTTTGTAGTTCTGCCAGTAGGCATAAACGCTTTCAACATCATTGAATGTGTTGAGAGTGAAGCTACTGCTTGAAGCCTCCGCTGATAGCAGGATAGGCGCCTCTCTCTGAGTTCCGTATACATGAAGTATTGAGTTGAACTTTCCAGAGTTGTTGTCAACCTTCTCAGGGTTGGTCTCATCATGGTTCCAGTCACCGTCACGCACAAGCTGGTAGAGGTATGTTCCCGGGGATATGCGGAAAGTAACCTCATATATGCCGTCACTGTTAAGTGTCAGGTCTGGGTGGTATGAAGGAACCCAGTCATTCATCTGGCCGGCAAGCTGTACTCTGTTCCAGCGTTTGCCCTGCGGGTTGTAGCGGAATGTGAACTCCACCTCATCAGTACGCTTGCAGAGCACACTGTAAGGCACGCCCTTTACCCAGATGGCAAGGTTCTGTAGCGGTTTCATCTTGCCTGCAGTCACCTTTATGTAGCTCTTATCCTCGCTGAGGTTCACGAGTAGCATTTTGTTATCGCAGGTCACAGAGTCAATCTCCTCAGGCTCAAGGATATAATCCTTAGTGAGGATAACGTTAGGACCAGCCTCAAGAGTGATGAACGAGTTAAGCCCCACGTCCACGCTATTTTCCGCGGGCAGCTCTAAAGAGTAATTCTTGCATCCGCCAAGAACAAGAGCGGAGATAAGTGCAAGAGATGAAACAACTGTTTTCTTCATAGTATTTGTGATTTTTATTTTTTCTCCTTAATAAGATTTACGCATACAGCACCAATAAGAAGCAGTACGCCAGCCACCACAAGCATTGACTCCTGAGTGCCCACTATGTGCAGAATCATACCGCCGCATACGGCAGCTATAATCTGTGGCAGACAGATGGTGCAGTTGAAAAGGCCAAGGTAGAAGCCCATGTTGTCACCCTTCAGAGAGTTTGTAAGAATTGTGAATGGTATGGCTAGCATTGCAGCCCATGTGGCGCCTATAAGAGCGTAGCTCACAAAGAGCAGATACTGGTCATGTACAAAGTAGATTGATATAAAGCCAATTGCACCCACTATAAGGCTTATTGCGTAAGCCCACTTGTTACCTACACCCTTCTCAATAAGAGGCAGCAGACCAGCCCATATAAGAGAACCTATGGCCTGAACGGCGAATACAACGCCCACCCAGTTACCTGCATTCTGGAACTCAGCCACTTGTGTGCTCTCGCCGTCCCAGTTGAAGCAGAGTGATGCTATGGCACCGTTAGAGTATGTCCACATATACATAAAGGCTGACCAGCAGAAGAACTGTACAAGACCCACAGTCCAGAATGTGGAAGGAGCCTCCTTTAGCAGTGATATAAAGCCCTTGGATGCGCCCTTGCCTTCAGACTCTTCTTTCTTCTCAATCCCGTGGAACTCAGCATATTCCTGTGGGTTAAGCTCCTTTACTGTAACAAATGTGTAAAGCACGCACAGTAGCAGGATGGCTGCTCCAATGTAGAAACTCCACTTAACAGAATCAGGAATAACACCTTCTGGAGCCTCGTTTGCAATGCCAATCCAGGTAAAGAAGATAGGGAACATATAGCCCACAAGAGAACCTGCATTGCAGAGGAAAGACTGAATAGAGTAGGCAAGGCCCTTCTGCTCAGTGCTTACCATGTCGCCCACCATCATCTTGAACGGCTGCATGGCAATGTTAATTGATGTATCAAGGAAAATAAGCGAGAAGAGGCCGAACCACATGGCAGCGTTAAGCCCTAAGAAGAGCCCCTGCGCAAATGTAAAGTCACCGGCGTTAGGCAGCATGACCATAACAGCCACGGCTATAAGCGCACCCACAATAAGGTAAGGCTTTCTGCGCCCGAGGCTGCACCATGTCTTGTCAGAATACTTGCCCACAAGAGGCTGCACCAGCATACCCATAAGCGGCGGCAGAATCCAGAAGAAACTTAGCGTGTGAGGGTCTGCTCCTAGGGTTGCAAATATACGGCTGATATTAGCGCTCTGCAGAGCGTATGCAATCTGCACGCCAAAGAAGCCGAAACTAATGTTAAATAGTTTAGTGAATGATTGTTGTTTTTGCATAATATTTAATTCTCAATTTTAATAATATACGCTGACTTGCCAGGTATAGAGAACTTGCGTGTTAAGTCAATAACCTTTCCCGATGTTATTTCGGTGCCCTTCTCAGCACCTTCAAACAGCTCTTTGTAGCGGTCAGGTGAAACAAGCTGAGCATTTGTGGAGTTGTTGAACACCATCATCACACGCTCGCCCTCAGCCTCACGAGAGAACACGTAGATGCCGTTATAAGGGATAAACTGAGTCATTTTGCCGCTCTGCAGAGCCTTGCTGTTTTTGCGGAACTGCAGAATGGAGCGCATATAGTTGAACACCTCGTTCTCCTCGTCTGTTCTGCCTTCTGCGGTGAAAGCGTTGCGTGTGTCATCCTTCCAGCCGCCAGGGAAGTCAAAACGGTAGCCCTCATAGTTGCCAGGAATGCCCTCAAGCATAATCTCATCACCAGCATAAATCTGCGGGTAACCTCTTACGGTCAGGAACATGGCAATACCCATCTTGTATTTGTTGACATCCCTCTTAACGGCGCCAGAGAAGCGGTCGATATCGTGGTTGTCAAGGAAATTCATAATCATATCAGTGTTAGGATATGCAAAATCCTGAGCAAAGTGAGCGTAAAACTTAGACATTCCGTGGTCCCAGCCGTCACGCTCATTGAAAGCCTCATGCAGCTTGTCCTTGAGCACAAAGTCCATGACACTCTGAAGGTTAGAGTCAAAGCCATCCTTGTTATTATTGCCAGACTGGTAGTAGGCAATTTCAAGAGGAGACTTAACCCAGCACTCACCCACAATATGCAGGTTAGGGTACTCATCAAGGAAAGTCTTCATAAAGCGGCTTGCCACATGAATCTCATTGTAAGGATATGTATCCACGCGCAGACCGTCAACATTGCCGTACTCAATCCACCAAATGTACACCTGTGAAAGATATTTGAAGAGTAGCGGGTTCTCAAGGTTCAGGTCAGGCATATTGCCAGAAAACCAGCCCTTCTCAAGCACCTCGATGTCAGCCTTGGAGGCGTGAGGGTCTGTCCATGCAGTCATTCTGTAGTTTGAGCTGGTGTATGTAGGCCACTGGTGAATCCAGTCCTCGGTAGGCAGGTCCTTAATCCAGTAGTGAACTATGCCGCAGTGGTTAGGCACCACATCAAGAATCAGCTTGATGCCATGAGCGTGGCAGCTGTCAGAGAGGTTGCGGTAAACCTTGTTAGAACCAAGGCGTGGGTCTACGTTAAAGTAATCACCCTCAGCGTAGTGGTGGTAAGAATACTGAGAGTCATTGTTATCAAAGAATGGAGTTATCCATAGGGCTGTTATGCCAAGGTCCTCAAGGTAACCGAGGTGGTCTATAACGCCTTGAATATCACCACCATGGCGTTTGCCTAAATCTTTACGGTTTACGCCTTGCAGATATCCTTTGACGCTGTCATTGGAGTAGTCGCCGTTTGCAAAACGGTCTGGCATAAGCAGATACATGGCATCCTCAGGCCCGAAACTTGTCCTCTCACGGCTGCCTTCACGGCGCTCATTAAGAGTGTACTTGCACTTTGCAACAGTCTTCTTGTCCTTCTTAAACACTATGTTGAAAGTGCCAGGCTTGGTGGCCGGGTCAATGTTTAGGAACACAAACAGGTAATTAGGATTCCCCACAGCCTCAGTCTTAGTTACTGTTACGCCGCTGTAGTCAATCTCCACAGAGGCGTCTCCTATGTTCTTGCCGTAGCACTGGAGCATAAGTTCAGGATTGTTCATGCCAACCCACCAGCTCACCGGCTCAATCTTATTCACGCAGGGCTTCTCTTGCTTTTGTGCGGCAAACGCACCGCCGCAGAACAGAAGCAGAGTAGTTAATAGTAGTATCTTCTTCATATAGTAATTTTCAACTTTATTCGCACTTTGTGCTCATCAATACGTCAACTATTTAGTTGTGTTCCTCTTTATCAGTCTTGTTTCAATCACAGTGTGGGTGAATGGAATATCCTCCTTGCTCTCCATTCTCTCAATAAGGCGGCGGCACGCGGTGGCGCCAATCTCATAGCCGTTCTGCTCCACGGTGGTGAGCTCAGGGTCAGAGATGCGGGCCACGGTTCCGTCTCCAAAACCGCAGATGGAGATATCCTCAGGGATTCTCAGACCGGCATGCTTTACAGCGTAGATTATGCCGGATGCTGTATAGTCATTAACGGAAAAGAATGCGTCAGGGCAGTTCTTCAGTTGAAGAACTTTTGGCGTGAGCTCAATGGCGGCATCGCGGTTATCACACTCAAAAATAAGCTCATCGTCTATCTCAATGCCGTGGTTCTTGAGAGCCTCTATGTAACCACGCTTGCGCTCTTGTGAGAGTTTCAGGTGCTCTGGTGCGCCGTAGAATGCAATGCGCTTGCAGCCAGTCTCTATAAGGTGGCTCACTGCTGCGTAGGCGCCGCTATAGTCATCTGCCACCACCTGGTCTGTCTCCAGCTCAGAGCTTACACGGTCAAAGAAAACTATAGGAAGATCATCTTCAATGGCCTCCTTAAAGTGGTCAAACTTGGTTGTGCTCTTTGAAATAGAGGCAAGAAGACCCGATACGTGAGACGCCATCAGGGTGTCAAGGCAGTCAACCTCCTTGTCATATTGCTCGGATGACTGGCACAAAATTACATTATATCCCTTCCTGCTTGCTGCGTCTTCAATACCGGCAAGCACAGAAGCAAAGAAATTGTGAACCATGTCAGGCACTATTACACCTATTATATTAGTGCGCTGTTTTTTCAAGCTTAGCGCAATGGCGTTAGGCTTGTAGTGATTAACCTTGGCGTATGCCTGAACCTTCTCTCTAGTTTTTTTACTAATGTCAGGATGGTCCTGTAGTGCGCGTGAAACGGTAGATGGGGAGATACCAAGCGCTTTTGCAATGTCTTTAATGGTAATTTGTGGTCTCATAGTATGAATAATTTTCTTATAACCGCTTTTAATTCGCAAATTTATAGAAAAAAAACGGTTTCTGCAACATTTGCGGAAAAAATGTGAAAAGGTTTGCGTTAAGGTTAATTTTTTTAACAATTAGGTACTAAAATATCTTAAAAATGCATCTGAATACAAAAAAAGAGGGTGAAAAGTTGCGACTGTCTAAAAAGAGTAGTATATTTGTAAACTCAATTTGGAATAAACCTATTTATTAACCTTAAAAAACTATTTATGAAAAAATCACTACTAAAGACTTTGCTGCTTTCTTTAGTATCGTTGCTGTCAGCGGTTGGTGCATACGCGCAAGTGACCATCACAGGTAACGTTACCGATGAGAGCGGTGAACCTGTTATTGGAGCGTATATTACGCTTGAGAGTGATAAGTCTGTTGGTACAATTACTGACTTTGACGGTAATTATGAACTTTCAGTTCCTGCCAACTCAAATCTTATCTTTACCTACACAGGTTATGAGGATCAGGTAATCAACACCTCAGGAAAGACTTCTGTTAATGTGGTACTTAAAGAGTCTACATCAGTACTTGAAGAGGTTGTGGCCGTAGGTTACGGTTCTCAAAAGGCAAAGGAGATCACATCTTCTGTTGCAAGTGTGAAATCAGAAAACTTTAATACTGGTGTAAAGGGTAGCCCTGTAGGCCTTATCCAAGGTAAGGTTGCCGGTCTTACCATTACAAACACTGCGGGTGGTGACCCTACCAGCACAGGCTTGAATGTGCAGATTCGTGGTACGTCAACACTTGACGCAGGTGCAGGCTCAACACCTCTTTATATTGTGGATGGTGTTCCTGTATCTAATATTGATAATATCGCTCCTGATGATATCGCTTCAATGGACGTTCTTAAGGACGGTTCTTCAGCTGCTATCTATGGTACACGTGGTACAAACGGTGTAATTCTTATTACTACCAAACGTGGTTCATCTTCAGAGGGTGTTGAGTGCGGTACCACTACATTTGAGTATTCAGGTTACGTATCTCTGGCACACCAGACTGGTAGTGATGGTATGACAACTGTAAAAGACTACACCACAATGAGCGAGTGGACAAACGGTGTCTTCACAGGTTTGAACCATGGCAGCTATAATGATTATGCAGCCATGATATCACGTGAGGTGCCTGTTACTACAAACCACAACTTCGCTATCAGCGGTGCTACCAAAAAGTTCAGCTACCGTGGTTCTGTAAACTACAAGTATGCTGAGGGTATCACAAACAAACGTAATGAGATTAACGCTAAGTTCTCTGCTAACCAGAAGGCACTTAACGGCTGGTTGGATTTGCAGTATGACTTCTCTTACATGCACTACAAGAATGATAAGGATTGGGCACAGTATGATATGTGTGCTACTCTTAACCCTACATATCCTGTATATGACAAGAGCACAAAGTCTGGTTTCTATTATGTTGAGGCATCAGGTTTCTCTAACCCTATAGAGCCATACGTACTTAATGAGGAGTATGGTGACGGAAACTTCTTCCGTGGATCTGTACGTGCCACAATCAACATTCTTCCTGTTCCAGGCCTTAAGATTAACGCCTTTGCCGCTATGGAGGAGGGTGACAACTACAACTACAAGTACAACAGCTTGAAGTACACTGTTTCTCCAGATGACGCCGGTAAGGCCGTACGTTATCAGGAGCGTAACATTAACCTTCTTTTTGAGGGTACTGTTGACTACTCTAAGCAGTGGGGCAACCACAGTCTTGCTCTTGTAGGTGGTTTCTCTTATCAGCAGTTCTCATCTGATAACTCTACAATGGAGAATGCAGGCTTTAGCACAGATAACATAAAGTACTACAAGATGCAGGAGGGTGATGCTGAAAAGACAAAGATGAACATAAGCTCTTACAGAGGCTTTAATGCACTTGCATCAGCATTTGCCCGTGCAAACTATAACTACAAAGAGAAATACCTGCTTTCTGCTTCAATCCGTGCTGAGGGCTCTTCCCGTTTTGGTAAGAACAACCGTTGGGGCTGGTTCCCTGCAAC
Source organism: uncultured Bacteroidales bacterium (assembly GCA_900316125.1). Classification (GTDB taxonomy): domain Bacteria; phylum Bacteroidota; class Bacteroidia; order Bacteroidales; family Paludibacteraceae; genus Enterocola. The sequence continues at coordinate 17,509 of ONBO01000015.1, forward strand.
ATCAGTTGGTTGGCGTATAAGCGGTGAGGATTTCATGAAAGACGCTAAGAACGTTGATGACCTCAAGCTCCGTTTCGGTTTCGGTATCACAGGTAACAACCTTGGTCAGGATCTTGCTTCTAAGGAGCTTCTCCAATCGGGTGGTACATTCTGGTACAACGGCGCATGGGTTAAGTCTTACACTGTTAAGCAGAACGCTAATGATGACCTTCGTTGGGAGCGCAAGTTTGAGTACAACCTTGGTGTTGACTTCGCATTCCTTAACAAGCGTTTGAACGGTAGCTTAGACCTCTATATGCGTAACACAAAAGACCTTCTCTATTGGTATGACGTACCAGTTCCTCCATATCAGTACTCAAGCTTGCTTGCCAATGCTGGTGAGATTACCGCAATGGGTATAGAGCTTGCCCTTACAGGTGTGCCTGTAAAGACAAAGAACTGGCAGTGGACATCTACATGGACCATGGCGTTTGACAAGAGTAAGATTGTTTCTCTGTCAGATCCTTCTAAGGGCCTTAACTATACAGAGGTTTCTAAAGGTGGTGTAGGTGGTAACGGTCTTAACTCTACAACTACACAGATTATACGTGAGGGTGAGGCTATAGGTATCTTCTACGGCTATAAGGTAAAAGAGGTTGTTGACCACAAGCTTGTTTATGAAGACCTTGACGGTGATGGTAGTATCACTGAGGCTGATAAGACCATCATAGGTAAGGCTCAGCCACTCTTCACATACGGTTGGAACAACACTATTAAGTATAAATGGTTTGATCTTACCATCTTCTTCCGTGGTATGGTTGGCAACAAGATTCTCAACGTAACACGTTGGGCATACACCCCAAGTGTTGACGGTGTTCAGGCTAACCAGGTTTACAAGAAGACCACAGAGGCTATTGCAACTGGTAACGGTGCATACCGTGACAGTAAGTTCTCTGACTACTGGCTTGAGGATGGCTCATTCCTCAAGTGTGATAACATTACACTTGGCTGTACCATACCTCTAAAGGCTAACAAATACATCCAGCACATGAGAGTATACGTAACAGGTCAGAACCTGTTCACCATTACCAAGTACTCAGGTCTTGACCCAGAGGTTAACGTATCTGCTATTGATGGTGCTGGTATCCAATACGTAAGTTTCTATCCAAGAGTTAGCAGTTATCTGCTCGGACTTAATATGACATTCTAATTTGAAAGGAGATAAGATATGAAAAAGTTTTTAATATATACATTGGCATTTGCCATGGGTTTGTCTCTTACCTCTTGCAAGGATTTCTTGGAGGAAAAGGCATACGGAAACCCAACATCTGAGGAGCTTCTTCAGGATCCTGATAACATGGCTCTTCTTGTAGGTCAGGCCTACGCTGAAATGAAGTGGTTACATGACCACTGGGGATACTGGGGTCTTAACACCCTTACATCTGATGAGGCTCGCTGCCCGGTTCGTCAGCCAGGTAACCACTGGGATGATAACGGCTATTGGGTTGCACTTAATACTATGAAGTGGAACTATGAAGGTCTTGCATTTGAGCTGGTGTGGGACAAGAACGTAGCTGGTGCCACTCTGTGTAACAAGATTCTGAAGCAGATTTCTGCATACGAGGATGTTGTTGACGCTAAGATGTATGCCCGTTTTGTGGCTGAACTTTGCGTATTGCGTAGCTACTACTACTACACAATGTTTGACCTCTTTGGTAGAATCCCTTATACAGAGGAGTTCCCAGAGAGTGAGACCGCTCAGTTCCCTCTTCTTGAAAAGGCTCAAGTATGGCATAAGTTGGTTGACTGTCTTGAGAAACACACTCCAAACCTGCCAACAGCAGATAATCCTTCTAAAGCACAGAACTACGGACGTGCCACACAGGGTTTGGGTTATGCATTGCTTGCCCGTCTCTATCTGAATGCACTTTCATACGATGTTACAGATGTTGAGAACCCATACGCTAAGTGTGTACAGTATTGTGACGCAGTTATTAACTCTGGTGCATATACTATCGAGGATAACTTCTTTAACAACTTCCTTTTTTACAATGAGAACAGCCAGGAGAACATATTTGTAATAGTTGAGAACGGTAACGCTTCATTTGACTACCAGGACGTAGCTGGTAAGATGTGTAACAAACTCCGTATCAATCTGCTTACCCAGCACTACGCATTTATTTCTCTCTATGGTCTGCTTGAGAAGCCTTGGAACGGCTTTGCCGCCTCTGCTGCATTCTTGAGCCTCTATAAGGATGGTGACCGCCGTGGTCCATGCCCTGAGAATGCTGGTACTGACATTGACTTCCAGGATAAGACTAAGAAATATGGCTGGTTCCTTGGCCCTGTAAAAGATGCTAACGGCAATATTCAAAAGGATGAAAACGGTAATGAAGTTATCATTGTAAACGGCTTTAAGGGTGGTGCTAAGAATGCTAGTTGGAATGAGGGTGCACGCTGCTTCAAGTATGAGACTGAGATTAACTCCACTGTTAATAAGTTCAGTGAGAATGATTTTGTACTCTTCCGCTATGCTGACGTACTCTATATGAAGGCTGAGGCTTGCCTGCGTGGCGGTGGTGATGTAAGTTCTGTTCTTGGCATGGCAGATTTCCAGCGTATTAGAGAGCGTGCGGGACTTCAGCCTTACGCATCACTTACACTTAATGAAATTCTTGATGAGCGCGGCCGTGAGTTTGCTTGGGAGAATGTCCGTCGTCGTGACCTTATCCGTTTTGACAAGTATACTGGTAACGCTTATTTGTGGGATTTCAAAGAGCCTGGAGTAGAGCCATTTAGAAAGTGGTTCCCAATACCTAAGAAGTTCCTTGAAATTCACGCAAATGATAGAATTCCTTGGACTCAGAACGAGGGTTATTAATAGTTAGAAACCAAAAAACAGATTATATATGAAATCAAATATTTTGAAATTAGGCGTTTGCCTTTTGGCTGCACTGGCAATGTTCTCCTGCAAAAAGCAGGAGACATCCGCCTACTCATCAGATCCTACCTATATGGCTCTCACGGTGGGTGAGCAAGGCAAGGTGAATGTTATGTGCTAAGGTGTGAAATCTTCAGAGGGCACAGAGGTTAGCGGCGTTACATGGTCATGCTCAAACAAGTATGTCGCTGATGTTGACGCAAACGGCGTGGTTACAGCAAAAAAAGTTGGAACTGCTGAGGTTACTGGCTCATTCCAGAACGGTAAGCTGGTTACTTGCTCTGTTGCAGTCCTTGGAACATCATATTTGTTTATTGAGCCTTACATAGGTGTAAGTATGAGTGAGGCTATGACATCTGAGGAGCAGGATCAGGACTCTATAGTTCGTAAGGGAGAAAACTACTTTGTCTCCTTTGACAAGTCTGGCAACTCAAAGTATAGTGACTACAAATTCTACTCATACGGAGCTAAGTCTTGCGCATTTGCTGATGTTCAGGGTCAGGCTGCGCACGAGGAGCTTATGGGCAAATTCCTGCCTGAGCGTTTTGACGCTGTTAACGGTTTCTTTATGGATAACATGAACCGTAGAGTGTACGCTCCTACCACTCCTTTTGAATATGTGGCAATATATACACCTAATGATAACGCAGTTACTATAGAGGAGGCTATTTTAGCATACCGTGAATCATGTTATGCTTACCTTACAGTATGCTCAAGCCCTGCTGCATACAGCAAAGAGGCTCTTGATCTTGTAAATGATATTACTTATGAGGCTCTTGACCAGAATACAGTTAATATTATTGTAAATGCCGGCAAACAGACAGTAGCCTCATCTAAGTTTGTTAAGGAGATAGAGGAGGTGCTCTCTAATGACCGTGCTGCTCTTGAAACGGAGTTTGTAAAGGCTGCCAGGGTTTCAGGTATGAATATCTGCCATTCTAACCTCTCTGCTCCATACGATGTAAATAACTTCTATTCTGCTGCATGGACAGAGATTCAGAAACTTGACCTTGCTGCAAGTGAGGCGTTTAATGCCGCTCAGACCATTAAGCAGGTGGATGCTGCTATCACTAATAACAAGGCTCTGTATTCAACTATAGTAAGTAAGAGTGTTGTTGACCTCTATAAGAATGACCTTACCAAGGCATACCAGAAGTACAATGAATCTGATTACACAGCTGAAAACTGGGCTACACTTACTGGTTACTATAATGCAGGTCTTTCTGATCTTGAGACTTCCATAACAACCAAGGAGGCTGAGACAAAGAACAAAGAGGTTAAGGCTCAGATGAAGGCAGTGCCAAAAAAATAACTTAATTTTGTAATTACAAAAAACTTTTGTACCTTTACAAGGTCTAAAATTAAACGATTTTTTTTTTTTTCAACTATTTATTAACCTAAAAATTTAAAGAAATGAAAAACAAGTTAGTTTCATTTGCCCTTCTTTTGGGCTTGGTAGTAGCTGGTGTTTCTTGTAAGAAAGAAAACCCACAGCCTGCTCCTACCGCTGATTTTACAATCACTCCAACTACAATGAGTCTTTCTGTTAATGGAATTGGTACTATCACCGCTTCTAACGCAACAGGTGATGTTACATGGACTATTGCAGATAATACCATTGCCGAGATTACCCCTAATGGCGCAACCTGCTCTGTTAAGGCTATGAAAGAGGGTACCACAACAGTAAAGGCGGCTAATAACGGCAAGGAGCTTACATGTACTGTTACTGTAACCGCTACTCCTCCAACTCCAACAGATCTTCCTTCTGTTCAAGGTACAGCTGGCAAGTACACTCTTGCATTCCAGGCTCCTTCTATTGAGTGCGCATACAAGAACATCTGCTTCTTTGGTGCATTTGAGGATAATGATCCTGCAAATCCAGATGCTCCTGTAGCTGAGGCTATTGTTCAAGAGGGCTTCACAAACTGGTATAAGGTTGTGTTTGAGGCTGAGGATGGTACTGCTATGGGTAAGATCTGCCCTGAGACAATAGACGGTGCTCGTTCTTGGAACACACAGGCTAAAACCTTTGAGGTTGTTCAAGGTGACGCTGAGTCTGTAGCTGATATGGGTGCTAACAAGATTAGCTTTGGTGCTAGTGCTCTTGGTGATGTAGTATACGTTACTGTTGCTGAGTGGTCTGCAGATCCTTGCACCGCTCCTAACCCAGAAGGTACAGCTACATTCAATGTAATAATTCTTACTGAGTTCCCAGAGGGCTTTGATCCAGATGACATTGAGGTTTCTGCTGCATTCTGGACTCCAGGTTCAGTTGAAATGTCACGTGACCTTGCTTACCAAGGTCCTGGTTATAAGTTCACAGGTGTTTATGAGAACTATCCTGCTAACCAGCAGTTCAAATACAACATCAAGTACAAAGAGGGTGAATGGATTTGGGAGAAACATGATAACCGTACAATGCCATACTCTCTTACAACTAATGATGAGTGTGTAGAGTGGGATAGCGAGCCATGGAACCCAATCCCAGGCGGTAACGGTACATTCAAGATCACTCTTGGTGCTGCTTGCGGTGCTGCTGATGCTGATAAGGTTATCTTCACAGGTAACTTTGCTGAGGAGAGCTGGGGCGATAGCCAGCGTGAGATGACTCCAGACAACCAGGGTGGCTGGTCTTGGACAGGTGACTTCCCAGAGAACTTCATGTACAAGGTAATCCTTCGTACAGAGGGTCAGGATGACAAGTGGGTTGGTCCTGATGGTAACTGGAAGTTTGATGGTACAACATTTGAGCAGGAGTGGTCTTGCGAATAATCATCACAGATTCCTAACTTAATAAAAGCCGCTTCCTTACGGGAGCGGTTTTTTTTGTATCTTTGCACCGCTATGCAATTCCTACAGCTAATATTATGTTTGAGCCTGCTCGTGATTCTGCACGAGTTTGGCCATTTTATCACTGCAAAGATATTTGGTGTGAGGGTGGAGAAGTTTTACCTCTTCTTTAACCCTTGGTTTTCACTTTTTAAGTTTAAGCCTAAGAACTCTGATACTGAGTACGGAATAGGCTGGCTGCCGCTTGGCGGCTATGTGAAGCTGGCTGGCATGATAGATGAGAGCCTTGACACAGAGCAGATGGCTCGCCCTGTGCAGCCGTGGGAGTTCCGTGCTAAGCCGGCATGGCAGCGACTTATTATTATGAGCGCCGGCGTTATAATGAATTTCCTAACGGCCATAGTTATATTTTCCATGATTCTATTCTGCAACGGAGAGGAGTATGTACGCTTGCAGGATGCCTCCATGGGTATGGAGTTTTCTGAGGTGGCTCAGAAGCAGGGATTCCGTGACGGTGATATTTTGCTTGAGGCTGACGGTGAGACGCTTGAGGCTTTTGATGAGGAGAGTTTGCGTAAGATTCTTGATGCAAGCACAGTTACGGTTCTGCGTGACGGTGAGCGTAAGAATCTGACTATGACCCGCACTTTCAAGAGGGATTTGATTGCCGCCAAAACTGGTTTTGCTGATTTTAGGATTCCGTTTGTGGTTAAGGATGTCATTGCATCCACGCCTGCGGAGGCTGCTGGGTTGGCTGCTGGTGACAGCTTGACTGGTATTAACGGTACCAAATATGTAGCATGGACTGATTTTACGCCTGTTATCAGGGCTAATAAGGGTGTGCCTATGGAGCTTGAGTTTTACCGTGATGTTGAACGCATGACCACCACTCTTACGCCTGACACGCTTGGCAAGATAGGAGTGTATGTTACTCCTTACTTTGAAATATATCCTGTTACAAGGCATGATTACGGCTTCTGGGAGTCATTCCCTGCCGGTATAAGCAAGGGTGTGAAGACCTTTACCGGCTACGGCAGTGACTTTAAGATGGTATTTACCAAGGAGGGGGCTGAGAGCCTTGGCGGCTTTGGCACCATTACCAAGATGTTCCCGGATAGCATCAACTGGCTATACTTCTGGTATATGACTGCCTATCTCTCTATTATACTTGCATTTATGAATATTCTTCCAATACCTGCCCTTGACGGCGGTCATATCATATTCCTGCTCTATGAGATTATTACCCGCAGAAAACTGAGTCAGGAGTTTATGATACGTATGCAGCAGATTGGGCTTCTGCTACTTCTGGCGCTGCTGCTCTACGCTAATGGTATGGATATAATTAGGGCGTTGCAGTAATGCATTATGAGATGCTTCGTTTCACTCAGCATGACGTGGAGGCTATGCCCTTAGCATGATGTGCTGGCCTGGCACATGCTGGCTATTCTTCTTGCCTCAGCATCAGAATCCACATAATCCTGATATGTAGGAGTTGAGATGAATGTGGCGGTTTGCAGGGTGCTCTCTATCACGTCACTCATCTGCAGGAAGCCTATTTTGCCTTCAAGGAATGCAGCGTTTGCCACTTCATTGGCGGCATTAAGGATACAAGGGGCGTTCCCGCCACGATGTATAGCCTGGTACGCAAGCGCAAGATTGCGGAACTTCTCCATATCTGGTTTCTCAAATGTCATGGAGGCCAGGTCAAAGAAGTTCACACGGCCGTATGAGTTAGGAAGCCTTGAGGGGTATGAGAGTGCGTACTGTATGGGGAGTTTCATATCGGGGGTGCCGAGCTGGGCCTTAATGGCGCCGTCAGCAAACTGCACCATGGAGTGTATTATTGACTGCGGGTGCACCACCACCTCTATTTTGTCCACGTCTATTCCAAAGAGCCATTTTGCCTCTATAACCTCAAAGCCTTTGTTCATCATGGAGGCTGAGTCTATGGTTATTTTGGCTCCCATGCTCCAGTTAGGGTGCTTGAGAGCGTCAGCGGCGGTTACTGTTTTAAGATAGTCAATGTCCTTGGTGCGGAACGGGCCGCCTGAGGCTGTGAGCAGTATCTTCTCCACTTGGTTCTGCTGTTCGCCTTGCAGGCACTGGAATATGGCTGAATGCTCTGAGTCTACTGGCAGTATGCGGCTGCCATAACGGCGCTGAAGGTCACATATTATCTCGCCTGCCACAACCATGGTCTCCTTGTTTGCCAGTGCTATGGTCTTGCCCTTCTCCATGGCGCTTATTGTGGGACGGAGTCCTGCGTAACCCACCATGGCTGTAAGCACCATATCCACCTCCGGCTCTGCCACCACGCTGCACACGCTCTCCATTCCTGCAAGTACTGTCACGCCTGTGCCGGCGAGCGCATCGCAGACATCGGTGTAGAACTCATCCTTTACTATGATGGCGTACTTGGGGCGGAACTTTATGGCCTGTGCTATAAGTAGTTGGTAGTTGTTATAGGCGGTTATGGCGTATGCTTCAAAGAGTTGCGGATTGTCTGCTATCACTTGCAACGCCTGGGTGCCTATTGACCCGGTGGAGCCTAATATTGCTATTCTTTTTCTCATTCTATTACCAGGTAGTCAAGCGGGTTCTGCGCCACATTCTCATTCCAAAGTTCAAAGTGGAGTATGTGCTTGCCCGTGCCTTTGTCTCCGTTATACATAGTTCCTATCACCTGCCCTGACTTTACGTTCTCTCCGTTTCTTACATAAATGCCTGCCAGTTGCTTATAGAGTGATATGTAGTTCTGAGGATGTATAATCTCTACGTAGTAGCCTGAGTTGAAGTCATAGCCTGAGTTGAAAACTACTCCCTGATATACCGCCGATACTGAACTGTGCGGCAGGGTTGAGATGTCTACGCCGTAGCGGCTCTTGCCTGGGTCAAAGAAGCTTGTAACCACACCTTGTGCAGGGCGCTGGAATGTTATGCTCTTGGATTCCGGTGCGGAGTTCATAAGGTTGAACTTCTCATCCTCCTCATAGTTACGTACAAACTCTTTCTCAGCCTCTGATTTCTCTTTGAACTGCTGCGCTTGTACGGCAAGTAGCACATCTTTCATATCTTTGCCCACGGTGGTGTCTATCTTGACATCGCCGCTCATTACTGCTTTAAGAGCATCTATGTATTTGTCCTGCAGCTCCACCACTTCTGTAAGGGAGTCAATTTGGAGGGCCTCCACTGCCACGTTTTCACGTAGGTCCTCATCTACGTTCTCTGGCAGGAACCCTTTTAACGGTGTGAAGAGTATTAATGCGGAGAATAGCAGTATGGTGGTGATTATTAGGAGTATGGTCAGCACAGAAAGCCCAAGCGCAGATAGGCGGGTGTGGTATACCTCTTCCAGTGTGCTCTCATTCATTACTGACACTTTGTATCTGGTGGTCAGCTTTTTAAGTGAAAGCAATTTGTTTTTCTTTTTTATTGTAGACTTGGACATAGTTTTGTCTCTGTACTGAATTACAAAGGTAATGATTTTAATTGAGAATTGAGAGTTGAGAGTTGAGAATTGGGATTTAATTTTTGAAAATGAAATGCCTGATGTTAAAGAATGTTAAAATTTGAATAATTTTCCACTCTCCATTCTCCACTCTCAATTTTTTCCGTATCTTTGCAGTCCAATATCGCGGAGTGGAGCAGTGGTAGCTCGTTGGGCTCATAACCCAAAGGTCGTTCGTTCGAATCGGGCCTCCGCAACTAAGAGCAGCAGAGATGCTGCTCTTTTTTTTGCGTATTTATTTTTTTACTATCTTTGTGCACCAAATTATATATTATGAGTAAAGTTCGTGTACGTTTTGCCCCGTCCCCAACCGGCCCGCTTCATATAGGTGGCGTGAGGACGGCTCTTTATAACTACCTGTTCGCCCGCCAGAACGGCGGTCAGATGATTCTGCGTATTGAGGATACAGACTCCACACGTTTTGTGCCTGGGGCTGAGAAGTATATTATTGAGGCTCTCACTTGGCTGGGTATTGAGTTTGATGAGGGTATTGAAAATGGTGCCGCCACCTGTCGCCAGAGTGAGCGCAAGCCTATATATCGCCAGTACGTTGATTATCTGCTGGATAACGGCAAGGCTTACGTTGCATTTGATACTCCGCAGGAACTGGAGGCAAAGCGCAGCGAGATTAAGAATTTCCAATATGACGCCACCACCCGCATGGGTATGCGTAACTCGTTGACGCTGGGCAAGGAGGAGACTGAGCGCCTCATAGCGGAGGGTACACCATACGTGGTGCGCTGCCTTATAGAGCCTGACGAGGATATCACTCTTGAGGATCTTATTCGTGGCACTGTTACTATAAACTCTTCAATCTTGGATGATAAGGTGCTCTATAAGAGCGCTGACAATCTGCCTACATACCACCTTGCTAATATAGTGGATGACCACCTTATGGGCATAACCCACGTGATACGTGGTGAGGAGTGGCTGCCGTCCGCCCCTCTTCATGTGCTGCTTTACCGCTACCTTGGCTGGGCTGACACTATGCCGCAGTTTGCACATCTGCCGCTGCTGCTTAAGCCTGACGGTAATGGCAAACTGAGCAAGCGTGATGGTGACCGCCTTGGCTTCCCTGTCTTTCCGCTTGACTGGACTGACCCTAAGAGCGGTGAGAAATCATCGGGTTACCGTGAGGCTGGCTACTTCCCTGAGGCGGTGGTTAACTTCCTGGCTCTGCTGGGCTGGCACTCTGAGGGTGACGATGAGATGTTCACCATGGAGCAGCTTATTGAGCGTTTCTCTCTGAGCCGTGTGAGCAAGAGCGGTGCCAAGTTCAACTATGAGAAGGGCAAATGGTTTAACCATCAGTACCTTATGAACAAGGAAGACAAGACTTTGGCTGAAATTATAAAACCTCAGATATTGGAGCAGTACGGTGTTGACTGCCCGATGGACAAACTTACCAAGGCTGTTGGGCTTACTAAGGGGCGCTGTACGTTCCCGTCTGACTTCTGGGGGCAGATTCACTTTTTCTTTGTGGCTCCTACAGAGTATGATGAGAAGACCCGACAGAAACGCTGGAAGGAGAGCTCTCCTAATGATATGAGAGAGCTGCTTGCTGTGCTGGAGGGTATTGATGACTTCACTCTTGAGAACACTGAAAAGGTTGTGATGCAGTGGATAGCTGACAAGGGCTACAATACTGGTGTTATTATGAACGCTTTCCGTCTCTGCCTTGTGGGTGAGGGTAAGGGCCCTCACATGTTTGAGATTACTGATATGCTGGGCAAGGAGGAGACAATTGAAAGATTGCAGAGAGCTATTGAGAAGTTGAAAGTTGAAAATTGAAAGTTAATACGTCATGCTGAGTGAAACGAAGCATCTCATAAGTATTGTGAGATCCTTCGGGCTTTGCCCTCAGGATGACGTTCATTTTCAGTTATATGAAACGCATAATACTTATATTATTCCTATTTGCATCATTAGGCTTGAGCGCTCAGGAGTACGGGCTGATTGCTGACTCTACAAGGGCTTATACCAATACTCCTAAGCGTGAGTTCCGTGGGGTGTGGGTGCATACAATTGGGCAGAACTACTTTGCAGGTCTCACAAGCGAGCAGGTGCGTGACACTCTCTGCAAGCAGTTGGATCTGTTTCAGGAACTGGGCTTTAACACGCTGCTGTTCCAGGTAAGGCCAGAGGGGGATGCTTTCTACAAAAGTGATATTGAACCGTGGAGCCGCTATCTTACGGGGGAACAAGGGAAAGACCCTGATGATGAGAGCTTTGACCCTATGCAGTTCCTTATTGAGGAGTGCCACAAGCGCTGCATGGAGTTCCATGCCTGGATGAATCCGTATCGTGCAAACATCAATAAGTCCCAGCCGCTGGCATGGGGTCACATATATGGTGAGAAGCGCTATATGTTTGTATCGTACGGCCAGATGCTGCTCTGGAACCCAGGAGTGCCTGACAGCCGTGAATATATATGCAAGGTGGTGAAGGATGTGGTTTCACGCTATGATGTGGACGCCATTCACTTTGATGACTACTTCTATCCGTACCCTATACGTGGATTGAAATTCCCTGATGACCAGACTTTTAGACGTTATGGCCAGGCGGAAGGGTTCTCCTTCAACGAGCGCGATGACTGGCGCCGCCATAATGTTAGCCTTCTTATTCACGAGCTGCATGACACAATACGCAGTGTGAAGCCGTGGGTGCGTTTTGGCATTAGCCCGTTCGGTATATACCGCAATAAGAGCCGCCATGAGAATGGCAGTGACACTAATGGTCTTAGCTGTTATGATGACCTCTACGCCGATGTTATGCTCTGGGTGCGTAACGGCTGGATTGACTACTGTGTGCCGCAGCTTTATTGGCCTGACGGTCACAAGAATGCGGACTACACCACACTTATCAACTGGTGGAGTAAATACACACTGGCGCCTTGCAAACTCTACATAGGGCAGGATGTTTCACGCACATATCAGCAGATGAACCGCAAGATGACCCTTTCACGTGTGGTAAGGAATGTGGAGGGCAACTGTTTCTTCAGCGGCAAGATGATTATTGAGAATGTAGGTGGCATTCAGGATAGTTTGCGAGCCTACCAGCCTAAGCCTGCTTTGCTGCCTGAATATGGCAATATGGACACTGAGAAGCCAGAATCACCGCTTAACCTTGAGGTGGTGATTGACTCCCTTACACAGCAGCCTGTGTTGAGATGGGAGTGTGCCTCTGACAGCGTCAAGGCCAAGAATGAGGTGCGTTTCTACGCTGTATATATGTTTGAAGATGGTGACCCTGTGGATGTTAACAATATGGACGCTCTGGTTGCGTTCACTCCTGAACTGGAGTACACCATGCCGTCAGTAAAGGATATATACTGCCGTCAGATTGCAGTAACCGCCGTGGACCGTATGCACAATGAGAGCAAACCAGTCCACATTCTCTATGATCCGGAGGCGGAATAGAGGATAATTTTTTTGAATTATCAGATAATTGATATAACTTTGTAATCAGTTTTTGGTGCTGCGTACGGCATTCCGCTATACGCAGTTAAAAGGGAATCAGGTGAAAATCCTGAACAGACCCGCTGCTGTAAGGCTCAACGCTGCATGAAAGGTGCAGGGTCTCTAACCCCAAAGCCACTGAACCATAATGGTTTGGGAAGGCGTAGAGGCTGAGCCAAGTCAGAAAACCTGCCAATCGCTGTAAGTTTAACCGTCCTCGGGGAATAGGACCTAAAACAAAATATATGAGAAAAAATCTACTTCTTTTTGCTGCACTTGTTGTTAATGGCTTGTGCTGCGTTGCGTATGCAGAGGATTATCTGATGCCGCAGTGGGGATATGAGACAAAGTCTGTTTCAAAGGACGCCCCTGTTACGTTTTATGATTTTAAGGGAGAGGATGACATCCCTTCATCATCGTCAAGCAACAGCTACTCAACAGTGGTGTTTACTCCTGCTGAAGAGGGGTACAGCATCTCTGTGAATTTTGAGTATATAGAGGTTAAGGATGATGGTGCTGGCTGGGTGGCGTATCTTGATGTTTTTGACGGAGTTTTTGACAAGACTTTGGTTAACGGGGGAGAGTACCCAACTTCTGTAGGTTCTGGAACCACTCCGTTTAAAGACCTTGCCACACCTCTCAAACACTATGAGAACGGTGATTTCTCAAATGAGGCATTTGTTTCAGGAAGTTCTACTGGTGCTTTATCTGTATGCTTCCATTATCGTTATGCTGCTAGAATCAGAGGATGGAAGGCAACTGTCTCTGCTGTGAAGCTTGAGGATATGACCGTAAGCGGTGCTCAGGGTGATAACTCAGATGTTGACACTCAGGTGTGGGCTGATAAGAAGAATGTTGAAGTTGCAGGTTTTGCAGTTACCACTGAGGGATATTCATCGCCGGATAAATTACAGTCAATAACCTTTACTTGCAGTAATGCAGAGGTTGTTAATCCGTTGAATATTAACCTTTATGCAGGCATGGCTGCATCGGTGGCCTCACTTTCTAAGATAGATGGCGAGATAACTGAAAATGCGGGTGTTTACACCTATACACTTACTACGCCATACGCATTTGGCAATGGAGAAAACAAATTCTGCCTTGGCGCTGACATACTATCTTCCGCTCCTTTTAATGCAGAGGCGGAGATAAACGTTACAGGCATCGCCACTGTCGGCGGATTCACAGACTATACACCAGCCACGGCTGCCACGCTGACTGTTCAGCCTATGTACATTATGGCTGCTGATGCCACTTATACTGTAAGTCAGCCCACCAATTTTTACGATGAGGGCGGCTCTGACGGTAAGGTGATTAAGGGCTTTGACGGCAAGAGTGTATTTGTTCCTGCCACTGAGGGTAAAAAGGTTGCGCTTACTTTTAAAACCATAGATGTATTCTATACTGATTATGCCGCAAGTTCTTCTGGTTATGTGGATTACATAAAGGTTTATAACGGTAATTCCACCGCCGATGATGACCTTTTGTGGGAGATAAGCCAGGCTACTGCAAGCTCTACATCTGATATTCTTATCCGCTCTACTGCTGCGGACGGCAAACTTACAATCATCCACAAATGTAATATATCTTATGACAGTAATCTAAAGAATGGCTGGACTGCCGTGGTTGATGAGTTCACTCCTCAGGCTATGGTTGTAAGCTCTATGACAGACAGCAAGGTGACTGCCAATGTTACGGCAGGTGCCAAAGGCGTGCAGATTGCTTCCATTTATCTAACTGCCGTTAATACAGAACCAGCACTTTCCGTTAAGAGCCTGGCGCTTAACACTAACGGAACAAACGAGCAAATAAGCAAGCTTTATCTCTATTACACAAAGGATAACAAATTCTCCACTGCAAATCTTATAGCTGAGGCTGAGGTTACGGCTGACAATGTTGTTTTGAATGCCGGTGCTGATGTGCCATTCCGTGAGGGTGATAACTACCTGTGGATTGCGGCTGACGTGGCCACTACTGCTGTAAATGGTCAGAAAGCTGATGTGGTATTTGAGAAACTTACTTTCACTAATGATAGCGAGCAGACTACTTTTGTTAATGCAAAGGGCGGTCTTACCGTAGAGAATGTTGCTATTCAGGCTTGCGGCACTCAGACTTTTGACATTCAGGAGACATGGCAATATACTCACACAGTGGCAAGTGAATACAGCTCTAAATATGCTGCTGAGGATTGCAACCAGACTGTTGTGTTCAGACCAATGCACAGTGGGAATGTAATTCAAATAGATTACACAGACTTTGATGTAACTTACTCATCATCCACTTATTCTGGTGTCAGAGCAAAATATGTGGTGTATGCTGGAGAGGGGACATCGGGTGAGAAACTTTGGGAGCTGGACAGCAATGGGAAAAAGCCTGAGCAGATTCGTTCTACATCAACTGACGGTGCTATTACCATTGTATTTAATCCAAACACCACATCCTCTTATTACACTGGCAATGGCTGGCACGCATCTGTTACAGAGTACACACTCCGTGACATGACTCTGAGCAATGTTGCTGTGGAGCAGGCTAGTACAGCTCTTGTCAAGCTTGGGGAGAGCAAAGCAGCTCTGCTTAATATTACACTCAATACAGAGGGAACTCTAAATCCAATTAAGCTTCATAGCGCAACTGTAAATCTTAAAGGCACGGAGGGTAATATCTCCAAGGTTTATCTGCTTGATGCTAACGGAGATGTGCTGGCATCAGCTGACGCTGCTGAAACAGTTACTCTTACTCTGGAGTCTGATGTGGAACTCTCAGAAGGAGCCAACAGTTTTGTGGTGGCTGTTGATGTTAAAGATGATGCTGTCATAGACGATATTGTTGACGCTAAACTTACTGCAATCAATACAGGCTCAGATGTCCCAGTTGAAAATGGAGATCCTGACGGCAGCCGTGTTATTAAGAATGTAATGTTACTTGCTGCTGGTGATAACGGCACAGTTGCCATTGGCGAAAACAGCCTTATCCTATATGATGACGGCGGCCCTGACGGCAAATACACCGCTAATTTTGAGGGCTATGTAACCTTTAAGCCTGTGGGCGAGGGATACGCCGTAGAACTTATTGTAAATGATTATGGTTTGTCAAACGGTGCGATGGTAGGCATATTCAGCGGCGCAATACACGAGGGTGTACCTGACGCTGTAGTGAAGTATAACTATGCAGACCCTACTAAGTATAAAGGTATGTCTGTAATCTCCGCTGCTGAGGACGGCTCGCTTACCGTTTACTTTAAGGATGGCGGTTATACTGTAAATGACGGTTTTGAGTTTGAGATACGCCGTCACCTGCTTACAGACCTTACCATAGATGAAATAGCCTCTACATCAATTGCTCCTGCAATGCAGACTGTAGGTGCCAAGGATATACAGATGCTGCAGGTTGCAGTTACTGTGTCTGGTGACAGAACACCGCTGACAATTGATGCTATAACGCTAACTGCTGGCGAGCATGTGTCTGCCACTAAGATATACTACACTGATAAGATATCCACATTCTCAGACCTGAATGAGTTTACAGACCCGTATTTGGTTACTGAGCGTGGTGTTTACTACTTCTGGGTTACCGCCGATGCTGACCCTGAGGCCGCAGACAATGATGTAATGACTCTATCCGTTGATAAAATTACATCCGCCGGTACGGATATTGTGCCTACTGTAAGTGAGGTGGCTGAAACCAAGCTGGCTCACGGAATGAAGGGCTCATACACTATTGGCAGCAGTGCTGAGGCAGATTTCAAGAGTGTTCAGGCGGCAGTGGATGCTATGGGTGTTCTTGGCATAGAGGGTAATGTAGTGTTCAATATTGCTTCCGGCACTTACAATGAGAAGGTTACACTCTCCCCTGTTTTAGGAACCTCTGCCGATGCAACCATTACATTCCAGTCTGAAACTGGCAATGCCGCCGATGTGGTCTTCCAAAATGATGACACAAGCGATACTGAGGGTGTATGGACTCTTGACGGAGCTGATTACTTTACTCTTAAGAATTTGACTATTCAGA
The DNA here is from genome assembly GCA_900316125.1 of uncultured Bacteroidales bacterium. Taxonomy (GTDB): domain Bacteria; phylum Bacteroidota; class Bacteroidia; order Bacteroidales; family Paludibacteraceae; genus Enterocola. The sequence continues at coordinate 34,193 of ONBO01000015.1, forward strand.
CTGAAAAGACAGGATACGCCTCTAATGTAGTGCTTAAGAATCAAAGTGAGCACATTACAATTGACGGTTGTGTACTTAAAACTTCTGTATCTGGTCAGGCGACATCGCAGAACAACCACCTTGTGAGACTGATATCTACAGATGAGGACAATAAGGAGAACAACTACTTCACTTTGGAGAATTCCACACTTCAAGGCGGATACGTTGGTGTTGATCTTGCACAAGGAAGTTATGCTACTCATCCAAACAAGCATGACATAATAATCCGTAACAATACATTTGCGAACCAGGAGAAGCAGATGGTATATGGCGTGATGATAAATAATTTGGCAATTGAGGGCAATACAATGACAAACAAGAGCTTCTCTCAGTCTGATTTCCGTGCAATTGATATTCGCACCAAGATTGAGGGAACAATTAACATTGAGGCCAACAATATTGTATTGGAGGGTTCTAATTATGCAAGTGCCATCTATATTGCGCCGTCATCAGCATCAAACATTCCTGAAGGTACAGTCGTAAATATTGTAAATAACGCCGTAAGTGTTACCGCTGCTACAACATCGCTGTCTTCAGCTATCTACTTTAAGTGGCTGAGAGATGTAAATATGTGCAGAATGGTAGCGAGGGTGCTGGTTTTGTAGCATTCTATGCAAGTGCCACATTTGCAAAGGGAACATATAAGAGCAATACATTCTTCGCCCTTTCTGGCACGTTCAGCAATCAGGCTGACACCTTTGAGGCATGGGAGGAGCTGGAGAACATAACATCGGAGAATAATCATTATGAGCAGGTTGTATTTGCTTCTAATGAGCTTCTCATTCCTAAACAGAAGGGTAGTCTGGTATCTGCAACACCTATAGCAACTGTTACTACAGATATTACTGGTAAAGAGCGTGCTCTTACACCTACTATTGGTGCGTATGAGTATGATGAGGATAATTTCCGTATACCTGAATTGTCAGAGGGCTATCCTAAGGCTGTTAATGTTAAGGACACAGAAGCTGACGTAGTTGTTAAGGCTAATAACTTTGGCACGGCATACGTTCTTGTGCTCACCTCTGACATGGCCGCTCCTACTGTTGAGACAGTTATCTCTGATGGTGAGGAGCTGACCCTCTCAAAGAATGCTGAAGTGAGCGTCACCATTAAGAACCTTACAGAAGAGACAACATATAAGGCATACGTAGTAACTGAATCTCCTATGGGAGAGAGAGCCGCTGATGTTGCAGCCTCTGATGAGTTTACTACTCAATGGACACTGCGTCCTGTTGAACTTAATGCCATACCAACTCAGACCGTTGATATGGGCTCAGATGTGGCTATGACTGCTACGCTGGTTCATGAGTATGAGCAGGCCAAACCATACGTTTATTCATGGCGCACTGCATTCAGCAATGAGGAGATTGGAACTGAAGCCACTCTAAATGCTAATGTATCAAATTCAACAGAGTATGTTTGCTCAGTAACTGACAAGTTTGGTCAAACTGCATTGGTTTCAGCTCATGTTCTGGTTTCAAAGAGCGCTGATGTGGCTACCTTTGAGGAGTATGACCTTGCTGAGGGTGAACACAAGATGGTGGATGACGCCTGGATAGATAATGTAGAGACAAATCTTTATAGCGGAACCTTTGCATTTGCAAATCTTCCTAACAAAGTGTATAGTGCATACAGTGGTTACGTTATCAGTGCTGATAAGTCTTCAGAAGCAACTGGAGACTATAACGTAGACCAGTATCGTTCTGCCGCCGGTGGCTCATACGAGGGTGATAATTTTGCTGTGGCATACTATTCCGCTCCATCTACGTGGTTTGCAGGATACAATGACCCTATAACATTCACCAATAGTAACGAGCCTCAGACTGTAACCGGTTTCTATATAACAAACAGTGCGTATACTCTTGATGCCATCCTCAACGGAGATTATGAACATGGTCCGTTCTCTCAGGGTGACTACTACAGCGTAACCATCACTGGCTATAATGGTGGTGATAAGACTAATGAAGTGGTATTCTATCTTGCTGATTATCGCAGTGATGATGCTACTGAGCACTTTGCACTGGACAAATGGGAGTGGGTTGACCTTAGCGAGCTTGGAGCCGTTACACGTATTGAGTTTGAAATATATTCAACCAAGTCAAATGAATACGGCTTTACAACTCCTACATATTTCTGTCTGGATAACTTTGGAGGAGAGGCACCTGTTCCTACATCTGTGCCAGAGACGGCGGATGCTGTTAAGGGTGCATATAAGATTTTGGAGAACGGTATTATATACATAGTCCGTCCTGATGGCGTACGCTATGATTTATACGGCCGTAGAGTTAAATAATAATAACAAATAATGTTGAAATCATTTTTGCGTATACTTTATGTGTTGCTTGCCACGGCTATGTTGCTGACATCATGCCGTGGTAAGGAACCTGTTCAGCCTGACCCTGAGGTTGACCCTGTTACGCCGCCTGACGCAAGTGCGGAGTGTGAGGGTTTCTACTTGCTTAATCAAGGCAATATGGGCTCAAACAAGGCCACTTTGGACTACTTTAGCTACACCACGGGCACATATAGCCGTAATATCTATCCTGACCGTAATCCTGGTGTGGTAAAGGAGCTCGGCGATGTGGGTAATGACCTGCAGATTTACGGTGGCAAGATGTACGCTGTGATTAACTGCTCTAACCTTGTGGAGATTATGGACGCGGCCACTGCGGTTCATATAACTGCCATAAGCATACCTAACTGCCGTTACATTGCTTTCTATAACGGCAAGGCATACGTTACATCATACGCTGGTGCCAAGTCAATTGGGGATGAGGAGATTGGCTATGTGGCAGAGATAGACACTGTAACTCTCACTCTTACAGGTCGCAGATGTAATGTTGGCTATAATCCTGACGGCATAGCCGTACTTGACGGTAAGGCATACGTGGCTAACTCAGGCGGCTACCTACAGCCTGAGTATGATGACCGCCTCTCCATTATTGACCTTGCCTCCATGACTGAGATTAAGAAGGTGGAGCATCTGCTCACTAATATGGACCGTGTGGCTGTAAGTTCTGACGGACTGCTCTATATAACATCCAGAGGTAACTACCATGCGTACCCACAACATGACCCACCGCTGCCGTACATACCTCCTACGGTTATTGCATGGGATCCTAAAACGGAGACCATAGTGAAGGATTACGGCATTGGTGCGTCTAATATCTGTATGTCTGGAGACTCCTGCTACGTGATATACACTGATTTTATGAGCGAGACTGGCTATAAGATAATCAACACAAAAGCCAAGGCTGTTGTATCTGAGAACTTTATAAAGGACGGCACTGATGCTAAGATACGTGTGCCGTACGCCATAGGGGTGTATCGTCATGCTGGAGAGTTTATGATTGGGGACGCTACAGATTTTGTATCGCCTGGAGTGCTCTACTACTTTAATGCAGACGGCACTCTGAAATGGAAGACTGATACTGGTGACGCCCCTGCCTGCATTGCGTTTTTGAGAAAAAAAGGAGAATAATATATGAAAAGACTTTTTACTCTGATTGTTACATTTTGTTATGTTGCAGCATTTGCTGTATCGCCGTATATAAACAAGGTTTATGAGTTTGTACCAGCCCCAGGCCAGTTTATAAATACTATGCCTGCATATACAGAGGGAGATACTGAGGCCTCTATGCTTGAAAAGGTTAATACTGCTCTTGTGGGTAGAGCGCCTGCTTCTCTGATATGCCTTGGGGCCTTTGGAGGCTACGTTACTGTGGGCTTTGACCACTCTATAGTGAACGTAGAGGGTCAGAAAGACTTTTTGGTGTATGGTAACGCCTTTGCCGGCAATGCTGAGCCAGGTGTTATTATGGTGATGCAAGATGAGAACGGCAACGGCCTGCCTGATGACACTTGGTATGAGATAGCCGGTAGCGAGTACGGCAATAAGAGCACTGTGCTGAATTATGAGATAACCTATTATAAACCCTCCGCCGAGGATGACGCCGCAACAATTGCCATAGATGAATATATCCGTTGGACGGACAACCTCGGCGGAGAAGGGTTTATTCCTAAAAATACATACCATAAGCAGTCTTATTATCCGCAGTGGATTACTGATGAGAGCTATACACTACGAGGCACTCTTCTCCCTAAAAATGCATTTTATGATGAGGGTAGCGAGATGTGGAAACTGCCTGCATTTGCTTACGGATATGCAGATAATCAGAAAAATGATGATGAAAATGCTAAGATAGACATTTCCTGGGCTGTAAAGGCTGACGGCACTCCTGCCAACCTCTCACATATTGATTTTATACGCATACACAATGGTGAAAACCAGGTGTGCGGATTGTTAGGTGAAACCTCCACTGAGGTTTCCGGGGCAGAGGATCTGCATCCTGAGGCTTCTGCTGTGGAGGAGGCTGAGGCTGTAAGCTTTGTGCTTAACCCGTTCTCAGATGAGATTGTTCTGGTGGCCACACATCCTTGCTCCGCCGCTGTTTATGATCTTTGCGGCAAGTGCAGGCTTAACGCCACCCTTACAGAAGGTACAAACCGTATTCCTGCCTCTGACCTTGGCAAGGGTACATATATTCTACGCACAGACAACAAATCATATAAAATTATCAAACTTTAAAATCTTAAACTTATGAAGAATTTTACAAAACTTTTACTCACTGCGCTTGTTGCAGTGTTCTCAGTAAATATGTTTGCTGAGAAAATTGTGCTGGATTTAACCAATCCAACTAACCCTGAGTCATGGACTTGGACAGAGAAGAACTATTGGGCAGACACCTACAATGAGACTGATTACACATATTGGGAGTCTCAGATTTTTGCGTTCTCTCATCTTATAGAAGGGGAGTCATACGGTGGAACATTTTATGATGGCTTTACGGTAAGTAAGAATGCTTCTGATGCTAATATGGCTGAAGAAGAAGGAGGCTGGACTGCAAATCAGTGGGGTTGTATGGCTAAAGGCGGTATTGTGTCTGTAGAGGATGGTAAGCCTGTGTTTAGCGCAGACAAACCATATATTATAGCTTACTATAACAGCTGGAATATGGTGGGAGAGTCTTTGGACTTAATGTTTAATACAGGTGAGACATATAATGCCGTAGGTGTTTACGTAACCAACCACCCTTGGGCATACTACAATATTACAGAGGGTGGCTCCCCAGCTCGTAAACTTGACCAGGAGGGTGATTACTTCAAAATTATAGCCACTGGTATGCTTGACGGCAGTGAAACCAACACAGCTGAGTTTATGCTTGCTGAGGTTAAGGATGGAGTGCTTAATGTGGTAAAAGAGTGGGAGTGGTTTGATCTCTCTGCTCTTGGAGAAGTGGATAACATCTACTTTACTATTGACGGTTCAGACAAGGGTATGTATGGAGTCAATACAGCAGCATATTTCTGTATGGATCGTTTGATTGTAGAGGGTGAAATTCCTACAGCCGTAGAGGAGAAGAAAGCAGAGAAGAGTGCAGAGGGCGCAGCCTACCGCATTGGCTCTACCATCTATAGTATTGCAGAGGGCGCACAGGTATATGTATATAACCTTGGCGGTCAGCTTATAATCAACCAGACTGTAAACGGCGGCTCTATCACACTGCCAACCGCTGCTCCATATTACATCACTAAGATTGTAACAGAAAGCGGTGTACAGACTGTTAGATAATTGAGGAAACGTGCACTAATATTATTCTTGTTTGCGCTGCCGCTGTTTGCGGCAGCGCAACTTGATACTACCAAGGTATATCAGCTTGGTGAGGTGTGCTATTCCCCTAAGAGAATAAAGCGTGAGATAGTTCCGTACCAAGGCATGGACTCCACCGTACTGGCAAACCTGAGCTGCCAGAGCGTGGCGGACGCCATACGTTACTTCTCAGGCGTGCAGATAAAGGACTACGGCGGTGTGGGCGGTCTCAAAACCATAAATGTGCGTAACATGGGTACCAACCAGATGGGCGTGTTCTATGACGGCATTCAGATTGGTAACGCTCAAAACGGGCAGGTGGATTTGGGGCGTTTCTCCCTTGATAACATCGAGGCTATAGACCTTTACAACGGACAGCGATGCACCGAACTTCAAAGCGCAAAAGACTACGGTGCGGCTGGCACCATATATCTCACTACCAAGAAACCGACCTTCAATTTTGACCGCAACTATAATCTTGACCTGAAGATGAAGGCGGGTAGTTTTGGGCTGGTGAATCCAAGTTTTACCTATAATCAGAAGTTAGGCAAAAGCATTATACTTAATGTCAGCGCTGAGTACACTTACGCTGACGGTCGTTACAAGTTCCACTACAAGAAGGTTGACAAGACCGGCAAGGTGCTGTATGACACTGTGGCTGTGCGTGAGAACGCCGATATCACCGCTGTGCGCACTGAGGCGGCTCTCTTCGGCGATGTCAAAGATGGTGAGTGGAAGGTAAGGGTGTTTAACTATAATTCATATCGTGGCTTGCCAGGATATGTGGTACGTAACGTGTATGAACATAAGCAGCGCCAGTGGGATAACAACCTCTTTGCGCAAGCCTCATATAAGCAGACTTATTTGAAAGGTAAGTTGGGCTTTCAGGCTAATGCCAAATATGCGTATGACTATACTCGTTACTTGAACCCTGACCTCACGCTTCAATACATTGATGACAGCTATTATCAGCATGAGGCCTACGTATCCGGGGCGGTGAATTATAAGATTTTCAACTGGTGGAATGTATCTGTGGCCACGGACTTTCAGTATAACTATCTGGAGTCTGATGTAAGATATTTCTCATATCCGTCACGCTGTACGGAGCTGGTGGCGGTGGCTACCACGTTCAAGCACCCTAATGTGAAGTTTCAGGCGAGTGTGCTCGGCACGTTCACTCAGGAGAGCGTTAAGAGGGGCGAGGCTGGCAAGAACCATAATGTGGTTACTCCGGCTGCCATCTTGAGTGTAAGACCATGGAGCCGTGTGCCGTTTGACATCCGTGCTTTTTACAAGCGCATTTTCCGTATGCCTACGTTCAATGACCTCTACTACAACAATATAGGCAATACAAAACTGGACCCTGAGTATGTGAACCAGTATGATTTGGGCGTAACGTACCAGTATACTGGAGCTGGAAGTGTCTTTGCTAACTTTGCGGTTCAGGCAGACGGCTACTACAACTACGTGGAGAACAAGATTGTGGCTATTCCTGCGGCAAACCTTTTCCGTTGGCAGATGAAGAACTACGGCAAGGTGCAGATTTACGGTGTGGACGTATCGGTGGATTTGGGTCTGGAGTGGGCCACTCACTGGACTCTTGACCTGCGTCTGGCATACTCTTACCAGGTGGCCGCCGATGTCAGCTACGACAAGGATAGCAAGTATTACGGCGGACAGCTGCCGTACACCCCTTGGCACAGCGGCTCTGCCACTGGCAACCTCTCTTACAAGGGCTTTAACCTCAACTACAGCTTTATCTACACGGGTGAGCGTTACGAATCATCGGCGAACATACCTGTAAACTATGTGCAGCCGTGGTACACGCATGATATCGCGTTCTCTTACTCTCATACTTTCAGCCGATGCAAGCTGAAAGCCTCCATACAGGTGAACAACCTTCTCAACCAGCAGTATGAGGTTGTAAAGAGCTATCCAATGCCCGGTACAAACTTCAGGGCGATACTTAATTTTGTGTTATAACAGTTTTTTTTGTATCTTCGCAGTGTTAAAGCGGAAATGTCCTAAACATGGACATTAAGGAGTTTCAAAAATACGCAGACCACAGTCCCGTGAAGAAGGGTGTGGACGAGTGGCTTGAGAGCAGACAGAAGAACCTTTTCATAAAGGGGCTTATAGGTTCCGCTCCGGCTGTTTTTTTGCACAATGCCGGCATCGGCGCAGGTAGGAGTGTAATCTTTGTTCTCCACGATGAAGAAGAGGCGGGCTATTTCTACAATGACCTGCAACAGTATGAAGAAGCAGATAAGGTCTTCTACTTTCCGTCATCATACAAGAAACGCATAAAGGAGGGCATGCAGAAGGACGCTGCAAACCAGGTGTTGCGCACGGAGGCCCTTAACGTATGCAACTCATCAGAGTGCTGGGCCATGGTCACATACCCACAGGCTCTGGCAGAGAAGGTTGTGAGCCGTAAGAACCTCAGCTCAGAGACTCTGCACTTAAGCGTGGGAGAGAAGGTGGATTTGCAGTTTGTTATAGACACCCTAACGGAATATGGATTTGAGCAGACAGACTTTGTATATGAGCCGGGGCAGTTCTCAGTGAGAGGCAGCCTTATAGACGTATTCTCCTACTCAAATGACCTGCCATACCGCATAGATTTCTGGGGCGACGATATTGACACCATCCGCAGCTTTGATATTGAGAACCAGCTGTCCGTGGCATCGCTGGACAAGGTGTCAATCATTTCAAATACAGTGAATGAGACGGTGGAGAATCTGGTGCCGATAACAGAGTTTATGCGTGATGACACCGTGATATGCCTTTTTGACGCAAAGTTCACATTTGATACAATAGAGCAGGTGAGCGGTGCAAACCCAGACTCGGAGAGCTTTATAACAGGCTCTGATTTTGAGGCTTTTACACGTGAGCACAAGACACTGGAGATAGGCAGTTCCAACTACTTCAAGACAAGGAACACACTGGAGGCGCGCCAAGCCCCTCACCCAGTCTTCCACAAGAACTTTGAGTTTGCGGCATCTGACTTTAAGAGCCGCCAGTTAGACGGCTACAAGGTGTATGTGCTGAGTGACAATCCCAAGCAGACGGAGCGTCTGAAAGACATATTTGAAGACAAGCAGTACAACATAAAGTTCCTGCCTGTGACATCCGCCCTGCATGAAGGGTTCATTGACCATGACCTGAAGATATGCGTATACACTGACCATCAGATATTTGACCGTTTCCACAAATACTCGCTCAAGTCAAACAAGACACGTGCCGGCAAGGTCGTGCTCTCTCTTAAGGAGTTGATGCAGTTCCAGATAGGTGACTATATAGTTCACGTGGACCACGGCGTAGGCAAGTTTGGCGGACTCATACGCATGGAGACAGGTGGTAAGGTGCAGGAGATGATAAAACTCATATTCAAAGATGATGACATCATCTTTGTAAATATACACTCCATACACCGCATATCCAAGTTCAAAGGCCGTGAAGGAGAGGCGCCACGCCTCAACAAGCTTGGCAGTGCAGCCTGGAGCAACCTCAAGCAGAAGACCAAGAGCAAAGTCAAGGACATTGCCCGTGAACTTATATTGCTCTACGCCACTCGCAAGCAGGAGGAGGGCTTCCGCTACTCACCAGACAGTTATCTGCAGCAGGAGCTGGAGTCATCATTCCTCTATGAGGACACTCCAGACCAGAGCAAGGCCACCATAGCAGTAAAGGAGGATATGGAGAGCAGCAAGCCTATGGACCGCCTTATCTGCGGCGATGTGGGCTTTGGCAAGACTGAGATAGCCATACGAGCGGCTTTCAAGGCAGCCACAGACGGCAAACAGGTGGCAGTACTTGTGCCAACCACAGTGCTTGCGTTCCAGCACTACAAGAGTTTCAGCCGCCGCCTCAAGCGTTTCCCATGCAAAGTGGATTACCTGAGCCGAGCCCGCAAGGCGGCAGACATAAAAGAGATAAAAAAGGAGACAGAAGAGGGCAAGATAGACATACTCATAGGCACCCACAAACTACTCAGCAAAGACCTTAAGTTCAAGGATCTAGGTCTATTGATAATAGATGAGGAGCAGAAGTTCGGAGTAAGCGCCAAGGAGAAACTGCGCCAGATGCGCGCCTCTGTTGACACTCTCACCCTTACTGCCACCCCAATACCACGAACCCTGCAGTTCTCACTCATGGGAGCCAGAGACCTCTCCATAATAGCCACCCCTCCGCCTAACCGCTACCCTGTACAGACAGAACTTATAGGCATGGATGATGACATAATAAAAGAGGCCATAGAGTTTGAGATAAGCCGAGGCGGGCAGGTGTTCTTTGTGAACAACCGCATTTCAAACCTGCCGGAGCTTGAGCTGTACCTTAAAAGACTGGTGCCACAGGCCCGCATCTGCGTGGGGCACGGCCAGATGGACAGTGAGAAACTTGAGGAGATTCTTCTTAATTTCATAAACGGCGAGTATGACATACTGCTTGCCACAAGCATAATAGAGTCTGGTGTTGACATCCCTAACGTGAACACTATGTTCATTAACAGTGCGCAGCACTTCGGCCTTAGTGACCTGCATCAGCTGCGCGGACGTGTGGGACGTACAAACAAGAAAGCCTTCTGCTACCTTATTACACCGCCTCTCAGCACACTGCCATCAGATTCCCGCCGCCGTTTGCAGGCCATAGAGAACTTTGCGGACCTTGGCAGCGGCATACACATAGCAATGCAGGATCTTGACATACGTGGTGCAGGAAACATCTTAGGCGGCGAGCAGAGCGGCTTCATCGCTGACCTTGGATTTGAGACTTACCACCGCATACTTGACGAGGCTATCTATGAGCTGAAGCACGTGGAGTTCAAAGATGTGTTTGCGGAAGAGATAAAGAAAGAGGACAAAGTCTACGCCACAGACTGCGTGTTTGAGTCTGACCTTGAGTTGCTCTTCCCAGCTGAATATATTGAGAGCATATCTGAGCGTATGGATTTGTATCGCCGTCTTGATGACATCAAGACCGAGGATAAATTGGCTGCCTTTGAGAAGGAGCTTGAAGACCGTTTCGGCCCTATTCCTGATGTGGCACGCGAGCTTATCAGCGTGGTGCGTCTGCGCTGGCTCTGCATGAAGTGCGGCATTGAAAAGGCAACGTTAAAAAATGAACGCCTCACGCTATACTTTATAAGCAATCCTGACTCTATCTACTATCAGTCAGATAACTTTAACCGCGTTCTGCTCTACGCCATGAACCATGAACAAACCACCCAGTTCAAAGATGATGGAGCCAAACGCTACATGACAGTTCGTCGCATCCAGACCATTGCGGATGCGCTGAAATGCCTGCAAACTATAGTCCAGAATTGATTCCTGCCCCAAAAAGAGCAAAGTCAAAGCGAGTGGGATCAGACGGGTCTAGGAGGCGTAGGTTTGCAGTTATCTCCTCCACGGCCTTCCAGTCATTCTGCTTGCGTTTAAGAAGTCCAAGCTTACGGCCGATGTTACCACTGTGCACATCAAGCGGCAGGTAAAGCGCTGAGGCTGGTATTGAGTCCCAGATGCCAAAATCAACACCGCTAGCATCTTTTCTGACCATCCAGCGCAGATACATGCAGAGCCTTTTACAGGCAGCACCCTTGACTATTGAAGATATGTGTTTGTCTGCGTGCGGATTATGTTCAGTGCTCAGAAACTCCGTGCGGAACTGAGCAAGTATGGTTCTTATGTCTTTAGACTGGGCGTACGAGCCTTCAAAGAATCTTCCTATGCTGCCATATTTTTGGCAGATGCCGCGCATCATAAGTATAAAAGCTGCAAAATCCTCTCCGCTAAAGGTGCGGTGTACAAATGTCTTCAACCCCTCAATATCCTTGTCAGACGCCTCTGTTACAAACTTGTATGGCTCACGTCCGAGATAATCCATCATGCGGTTCGCACTCTTTACTATAGCCTTGCGGTTGCCCCACGCTATGGTTGAGGCAAGCAGACCGCTCACCTCAATATCCTCCTTGCGGCTGAATGAGTGAGGTATGCTTATAGGGTCAGGCGCAATAAACTCCGGCGTGTTGTATCTTGCGTAAAGCGTTTCAAGAAGGTCTTTCATAACTTTCATTTCAAAGTGCGAAGTTACAAAATTTTTGCCATCTCAGAAATTTATCTTATATTCGCAGAAGATAATCACTTCCTATGAAAAAATCTTTCACCATCTTACTCTTTCTGTGCGCAGTTTTTTCTGCTTTTTCTGAGAGTTTTACATCGCCTGACGGCAATTTGTCTTTGAACTTCTCTGTTAATGGGAGTGGCGTGCCTGTTTATTCTCTGAGTTATAAAGGACGTCCTGTTGTGGCTGACAGCCGTATGGGGCTGCTGCTTAAAAATGACAAGTTCTCTCTCTATGACGGCTTTGAAATCAGCGGCGTGGAGAATAGCTCCTTTAGTGAGGTGTGGAACCCTGTGTGGGGTGAGGAGAGTGCAATAGAGAACACTTATAACCAGATGAAGGTCAGCCTGCTTCAGAAGAAGAGCGGCCGTACCATGATTATAAACTTCCGCCTTTTTAATGACGGCCTTGGCTTCCGCTATGAGTTCCCGCAGGTTGGCGGTCTAAACTATTTTGTGATAAGGGAGGAACTTACTGAGTTTGCCATGACTGGTAATCATACCGCCTACTGGATTCCTGGCGATTATGACAGTCAGGAGTATGAGTATACAAAGTCACGCCGTGGAGAACGGTTATAGTGAGTGACAAGGCAACGGATATTTTAGCGTCACGTATAACTCTTAACTTGAATGAGCCTTGCAAGATTGATGATACATCATGGATTCACACTTGCAAATATATGGGTGTGTGGTGGGAACTTATGGTTGGCAAGTCTGACTGGTCCTACACAAATGATTTTCCGAGCATTCACATAGGGGTTACTGATTATGAGCATGCCAAGCCTCACGGCCGTCATGGCGCTAATACCGCCAATGTGAAACGCTACATTGATTTTGCCGCAGATAACGGCTTTGACGCTCTGCTGGTGGAGGGTTGGAACATTGGCTGGGAGGACTGGTTTGGCAACTTTAAGGATGAGGTGTTTGACTTTGTAACCCCATACCCTGATTTTGACCTGCCGTATTTGCGTGACTATGCCAAACAGAGGGGTATAAAGCTGATTATGCACCATGAGACTTCTTCTTCAGTACGCAGTTATGAACGTCAGATGGAGAAGGCTTACAACTTTATGAATGATAACGGCTACGATGCTGTGAAATCAGGCTATGTTGGTCCTATTCTGCCTCGTGGAGAGAATCATAGCAGCCAGTGGATTGTGAACCACTTTAACTATGCTGTAAAGAGGGCCGCAGAGCACAAGATCATGGTTAACGGTCATGAGGCTGTAAGGCCTACAGGTCTCTGCCGTACATATCCTAACATGATTGGCAATGAGTCTGCCATGGGCTCTGAATATCACTCTCTTACTGGTATTAAGCCTCACCATACCACAATTTTGCCGTTTACACGCCTTATAGGCGGCCCTATGGACTACACTCCCGGTCTTTTCCAGAGTGATATTTCAAAGATTAACCCAGCCAAGAGGGGGAGCCGTGTAAACACCACTATAGCCAATCAGTTATCTCTATACGTTACCATGGCCAGCCCGCTACAGATGGCGGCTGACCTGCCTGAGAATTATGAGCCTTATATGGATGCCTTCCAGTTTATCAAGGATGTGGCTCTTGACTGGGACAAGAGTGTTTACATAGAGGCGGAGCCTATGGAGTACATCACCACAGCCCGTAAGCAGAAGGGTAGTGAGAACTGGTTTATCGGCGGTACAAATGGCGGTGCGCCACGCACCTCCACATTCAAACTTGATTTCCTTACTCCTGGGAAAAAGTATGAGGCTGTGATATATCAGGATGCCAAGGATGCTGACTGCTATACAGACAACTCTAAGAAGTATAAAATCACCCGCAAGGTTGTAACCTCAAAAAGCAAGCTCTCCATTCCAAGTGTGGAAGGTAGTGGCTTTGCCATAAGTTTGAAGGCTTTGTGACGAAGATATAAATTAGGTTCAAGAATTTTCAAGGTCAAAATTTTTGACCCTGAACTGCAATGATATTAAAAATCGTGATATGAAAAAAACATAAAAAATTATGCAATCATTTTAAATTATTTGTACATTTGCAACCAGGTACTCCGGCGGGAGTCCCTTTTATTAAAAACAGAAGCGTTTGCTTTCGCTCTTAAAGGCTGAAAAACTAGGAATCTTTCAAACCAATAGGTAAGGGCATAGCAGAATGTTTCCGCGCCATGGCGTGGAGCCACTGTCTGCATACTTACCTATTTAGGTTTCCTAGTACCTATAGCCTTTAAGCGTGTAGTATGGTAGCCTCACGCTTTTTTTGTTTGATACCCAGAAAGAGGCTACTCTGGGCAAAAAACAAGCAATGAAATGAAATCAAAAATTTTACCAATTTTACTTATCCCACTTTTGTTTATCGCTTGTAAACAAAATGAGCCAGAGGAAATAAATCCATTAGCGTCATTTGAGTATACACAAGATGGATTGACAGTATCATTTGTTAACAAATCTACAAATGCCAACTCATATTTGTGGGCATTTGGAGATGGCTCAACATCATCAGAAAAAGACCCTATTCATACTTATACACAAGAAGGTGAATACACTATTTTATTGAGTGTACGTAATATAACAAAAACAAACCAGCGTTCGATACAAATAACTGTTTCAAAACAAGAAAGTCAGCCTGTTGCAAAATTCACGTGTAAGAGTGAAGATCTAAAAGTGTCTTTTACAAATATTTCAACAAATGCCATGGCGTACCAATGGGATTTTGGAGATGGATTCACATCCTACCAGAAAGACCCAGTACACACATATAAGCAAGAGGGCAGTTATACTGTGTCATTAACAGCGACTAACATTTATAAATCTGACACTTACACATTGAAGGTAGATGTGTCATATAGAACTCCCGAGGCATCATTTTCATATATTACGGAACAACCTTTTTATGTATATCTTACTAACACGTCAAAGAACGCAGAATCGTATTTGTGGGAATTTGGAGACGGAACTACTTCAACAGAAAAAAATCCCCTTCATCAATATGCCGGGATTGGAGTTTATAAAATTAAATTGACTGCTAAGAATGGAACAAAAACAGCCTACTATGAAAAAAATATTACATTAGAGGCTCCGACAACCTGCTATATTAAAACTTTTGAATTTAATAAAGTTCCAACTAATAACTGTTACTATCAGTTACAACTTACGGATGATTATACATTCTCAAAAACAACGTATCTATGTACTAGTTGGGTGTTGTTATCATCTGCAAACTTACCTTATGATTATACGCTCGCGAATGCAAAAAAAATTGACACCTCAAAAGACTATGTTCTGCGATTATATAAAAGTACCACAACGCCAAGTGAATCGCAAGCAAGCGGGAAAGGAGATTTCAGAGCAAGTATCACATCACAACAACTCTCCAAATATCCAGTAGTTCTTAAGTGGTCAGAATCAAATGTGAATATTTGGATTTATTTTATTTGGGAATAGGAGATTATTAAATAAATAATACAAAATATCACCGATTAGAAAAACTAACATCGGTGATATTTTTTTGCTAGTAAATTTAACCCTTAAACTCCAGCGGTTCAGCAACCTGACCGTGGAACGCCCCTGCGTTGTAAGCCACACGTCCGTTTATCATAGTAAGTTCCACCGAATGGGAGAACTCCATCTCCTCATACGGTGACCAGCCGCATTTTGACAATACGTATTGCGGCTTCACCACTGTTTTTTTAGACCTTGTGAGTATTGTTAAGTCTGCCTTGAAACCTTTACGTATAAAGCCACGGTTTTTGATTCCATAAATAATGGCCGGATTATGGCACATCATGCGCACAAGCTTGTCCATGGTGACATAGCCTTTTTCCGCCAGTTCAGCCATTGCTACTAGTGAGTATTGAATGGAAGGCATTCCAGAGGCGGCGTTGAAGAGCCAGCCCTGCTTATCACTTAGCAGGTGAGGCGCATGGTCTGTGGCTATGGTGTCAATTTTATTGGTTGAAAGTGCGCCAAGCAGCCCTTTCTTGTCTGATAAAGCTTTAATGGCTGGGTTGCACTTGATTCTGGCACCAAGTCTCTTATAGTCAAGGTCACAGAAATAGAGGTAGTGTGGACATGTCTCCGCTGTAATTCTCTTTTCTGATGCTGGTTTGTTATTAAACAGTGTAAGTTCCCTCTCCGTGCTCACATGCGCCACATGCAGCCTCGCTCCACACTTCTTTGCCATCTCCACGGCAAAAGCCGATGCTCTGTAGCAGGCCTCTGTGCTGCGCACCTGAGGGTGACACTCTATTGGCACCTCATCACCGTAAAGTTTCTTGTAATGCTCAGAATTAGCCCGTATTATTGACTCATCTTCAGCATGCACGGTAATAAGGGCCGGAACCTCTCTGAAAATACGTTCCACTAGACTCTGGTTATCCACAAGCATACCGCCTGTAGATGAGCCTAAAAAGAGTTTTACGCCGCAAATTTTGGTATAGTCAGCACTCTTAAGCTCCTCAAGATTAGTGTTGGTAGCTCCTATGTAGAATCCGTAGTTGCAGTATGATTTTTCAGCCGCCATAGCCATCTTATCCTCCCATGCCTGTACCGTTATGGTAAGCGGCTTTGTGTTTGGCATATCAAGCACTGATGTCACGCCTCCAGCCACGGCCGCACGGCTTTCTGTGCTAAAATCAGCCTTGTCAGGGAAGCCCGGGTCACGGAAATGCACGTGGGTGTCTATAACACCAGGGAGTAGAAACGCACCGTCAGCCTCTACCACATCAGCGGAGTCAAGAACGCCTTGCGGTACACCGCCTTCAAAGATGTCAGCTATGGAGTCTCCGTCCACCAGCACTGAGCCGTGGGAAATGCGCTCCTCATTAACTATGCGTGCGTTATGTATAAGTATCATGTCAGGCCTTGGATGCTTTCTTAGGATATTTGCGTGTGAAACTCTGCAACTTAAGGCGTATCACTCCAAGCAGTGCCTCAGAGAATATGCCGCCGCTCATCTTTGATGTGCCAAGTTCTCGGTTTACAAACACGATAGGCACCTCCTTTATGGTAAAGCCGCACTTATAGGCGGTGAACTTCATCTCTATCTGGAATGCGTACCCCACAAACTTAATCTTGTCAAGCTCTATGGTCTCTAGCACCTCACGGCGGTAGCATTTGAAGCCTGCTGTGGTGTCTGCTATAGGCAATCCTGTTACTATGCGCACATACTTAGATGCAAAGTATGACATGAGCACACGGCCCATAGGCCAGTTAACCACGTTCACACCTGACACATAGCGTGAGCCTATGGCCACATCGGCGCCCTCATCATGACAGGCTGCGTAGAGGCGGAGCAAATCTTTGGGATTGTGTGAAAAATCAGCGTCCATCTCAAACACGTACTCGTATGTACGCTCAAGAGCCCACTTGAAACCAGCGATATAGGCTCTGCCCAAGCCCTGCTTGCCTGAGCGCTCAAGAATATGCAGGCGGTCTTTGAACTCCGCCTGCAATTTCTTTACTATCTGCGCTGTTCCGTCAGGAGAGCCGTCATCAATCACAAGGATGTCAAACGGATGCTCAAGGGCAAAAACCACCCTTATTATGTTTTCTATGTTCTCCTTCTCGTTATAAGTAGGAATCAGCACTATTGAATCTGACATAATAAATAAGTCTTACTATTTATTTTTGTTACGAATTTGTAATATTATAACTGGCACAATGCACATTGCGAGCAGTATAATTCCTGTTATTGCAACTCCCATGATAAAAAATCTTTAATTGTTAATACTAAGTTTAATCTCACATTAAACGCAAAGTATTACCAAAAAGAGTGAAATGGGAACAGTATTTTATGCCTCTCCTCACTGATGGAGGCGTTTGCAAGCAACGTCTCAGAAAAACAGCGGTAGCAGCAATGCCATCACCGCAATAATGGCAACTACAGGAGCGGACAGATGTTTTACAGCGTAAGTAGTTGTGTCTGGTACAGTTACCGGCGATGTCAGCGTTGCCTCACACATTGCCATAGTGCTGTCTGCACTGTCGAGGCAGTCAGACATCAGCGTAACTGTCATGCCGTTTTCAGCGATATACCTAACCCCGTCCGCAATGCCGTTAAAGGCGAATGCAGAAACAATCATTACAGTGATATATGCTAAAACACGTTTCATGGCGGTTGCAAAGATACAAAAAATCAGACCACAATCTCCCAGGCTTTGCGAGCCTGCTCCACAAACAAATCCCAACCGTTTTTGGTTGTTGCACCTTTGAGCTCAGCCTGCTGCAGGAAGAGAGTTCTTATAGGGTTGTATATTGCGTCAATGGCAATGTGCTTATCTGTGATATACTCGTAAGGTATGTTAGGACACTGGTTCACAATAGGGAAGCAGCCCACGTTGGTGGCGTTGGCTATTATGGTGTGCTCTTTCATTGTCTCCTCTGTTATATCCTCATAGTGCATGAACCCCTCTTTGTCTCTTGTTACGAGCGTGGACTCAATGCCTAATTGTTTAAGGGCGTACCTTGCAGCTTTGGCCATACCACCAGTTCCTAAGATAAGGGCTTTCTTGTGGTCAGGTGTGAGCATTGGCTTTATGGCGTGTGTAAAACCTATCCAGTCTGTGTTGTAGCCCGATAAGGTCCTTATGCCCGTCTCCTTGTCCCTGTCAACCTTAATCACGTTCACAGCACCAATCTCAAGCGCCACAGGGTCAATATAGTCAAGGTACTGCATCACAGAAATCTTGAACGGCATTGTAACGCTAAGTCCGCGCAGCAGAGGGTTCTTGTCTAGATAGGCAGGGAAATCCTCTATCTTTTGCAGCGTCTTTGCGTCAAAATGATGCTGAATAAGTTTAAGGTTCTTGAACTTCTCATTCCAGTACTCTGATGAGTATGAGTGAGTCAGAGGGTTACCTATTATTGCGTAAAGTTTTGTGATTCTAGGTCTAGGCATTTTTCTTACGGAATTGTTTGATTACGAATATTACAACTGCCACTGCCAGCAGCACTACAAGTATAATGGACAGCTCGTGGCTGTATTTCTCAATAAGATCCTTCTGTCCGTGAGCCAGATAACCAAGGAGTGCCAGCACTGCGTTCCAGATGAATGCTCCAAGGAATGTGAAGAGGGTGAAACTTGCCAGGTTCATCTTTGATAGCCCCGCCGGAATGGATATAAGCTGGCGTATGGCAGGGATAAACCTGCCTATGAACGTGGAGGCGTTACCGTGCTCCACAAAGTATTTCTCCGCCTTCTCCACACCGTCACGGTCTATAAGAAGCCAGTGCGCCACCTTAGTGTCAGCCAGTTTGTAGACAATAGGTCTGCCAAGCCAGAGTGCCAGGAAATAGTTAATGTACGCCCCGATGAGAGCACCCAGCGTTCCAAATAGTATTACGAGGAAAATGTTAAGGTCACTATCCTCCTCTGACGCAATGTAGGCTGCAGGTGGAATCACCACCTCAGACGGGAATGGCACAAATGAGCTCTCCACCGCCATAAGCGCGGCTATGGAGGCGTAGTTAGTATTGCGGTCATACCAGTCTATTACGTTTTGGAGCAGACTCTTGCTCTCCTGTACAGAGTCTTGCTGCAGAATCTGTACCTGAGGGTCAACCTCTTGCGGCTCAATATCCTGAGCGAACAGTGCGAGAGGCAGTAATGATATTGCTATTATTATAAACAGTCTTCTCATAAAAGTTTTTTTATGTTGTTTACAAAACCTATTGCGTCAGGGTGGAAATCAAGAAATGCCTCACCCATACCGCTGTCCTGCTGCATGGCCTGCATCAGATAGTATCGGGCGTTAGTGTGATCTCCTATGGCGTAATATGTTGCTGCAAGTGTTATGTCTGTTGATTTAAGTGTCACCCCTTCCCTTTTTGCCTGCATGAGGCAGTCAAGGGCGTCGTCAAAATTTCCTACTGCGGCGTAAGCCTGTCCAAGCTTGGCAGTTAGTGAGCCTTGGTGCGGGCTCAGTGACAGTGAACGGCGATAGCAGTATATGCAATGCTCCCAGTTGTCTGTGTTAAAGTAGCAGTCTGCCAGCACACTCCAATAGAAACTGTTGTTCTCATTCTCAGTGATGGCCCTCTTTATCCAGAATATGGCTGTCTCAAAGTTCCCGTAGTCATTCTCCACGTCAAGAAAGAACCCCATGCCTATGCCAAAGAGCGCATCGGAGTTGTCCTCATCAATATCAAGCGCAGCCTTATAGTACTTGCGCGCCTCTGTGAACTTGTCACAGTTGTTAAGCATATCTCCTATGCGTATAAGCAGTGTGGCGTCTGTACAATCCTCTCCCATAGCCTTTATGTAGCAGGCGGCTGCACGCTCATAATTGTCATTCTTCAAATGGCAGTCACCCATGGCACGCCATGCCTCTATATTGTTCTCATCAATTGATGTGGCGTAGTCAAAGGCTCGGATGGCATCATCTATGTTATCATTGTATTTATATAGGTAGCCAAGCTTATTCCACAACTCTACGTTATAGGAGTCAGCGTCAAGAGCCTCCTCGCAAACTTTTATTGCTTCATCAAATCCGGTATCATTCTTCACATGGCACTCTATGAGGCTCTCATAAAGTGTGGCACTCTTGGGAAACAGTTTCAGACCGGCTTTCAAGGTCTTTATTGCATAGGGGTAGAGGAAGCACTGGTATTGGTTTGTGGCTATGTCTGTTATGGCGTTTACGGCAGTCTCATAATCCACATCCTTGACCCACTGTGCTATGGAGCGGATGTCTTCGCTTATTTTACCTCGGTTGCACTGTTCCGCATGCACTCTTGAGAGCATTACGTGAGCGGAAAGTATATCCTCCGGCTCTTTCAGCACAGGGTCTTTAAGCAGAGCCCTGAGCAGTTTCACGGCTTTGTCAAAGCTGCCTGTGACTATGTGTATACGGGCAAACTCCATACGCATCTGAACATCGGCGGGATATGTGACAACCCCTTGCTTGAGAACTTTGAAGGCGTTCTCTAGGTCAAGAACGCTCTCATAGTAGTCAGCAATGGAAAAATACTCCTCGGCGTCAAAGTAGCCATCAGGGTCAGCGGCGTAGCGCTTAACCTCATCGGGAGTCTCTCCTCTGTTCAGTTTGTCACTCATTCTGCAATAACTCCTCCTTGCTCTTATTCTCTACCACAAAATGTTTGTAGTATGATATTATCATGGTTGTCACCGGCAACGCTATAATCATGCCTAACATACCCATAAGTGAACCCCAAATTGAAAGAGACAGCAGTATCACGGCTGGTTTCATGCCAATGGCGTGCCCCATAATCTTAGGTGTGAGCACCATATCAAGCGTGGTCTGCACTATTATGAACACAATGGCTATGCCAAGCAGGTACATCCAGAAACTTGTGTCTGTCTGTGTTGACTGAATGATTGCCACAAGAATAGGCGGTATCAGACCTAGTGAATGCAGATATGGCACCATGTTCAGAACGCCTATAAGGAATCCCATTGCAAACGCCATTCTGAGTCCTATTATCTTAAACCCGATGCCGAACATAAGTCCCACGATGGCGGAGATGAGCGCCTGCTTGCGGAAGTATATGTTCATGCCTGTAACAAGGTCTGATGTTATCTGGCGCATCATTGGCCTGTATTTTTTTGGTATCATGCCATGCCATGCTGTGCGGTAGTCTTCAAAATCATTGAGTAGAAAGAAGATGTACAGGAATATTATGAAAAGCACTAGCAGCCCTGCCAGATATTCAAGAGATGAAGATAGAACATTGTACAGAGTAGGCATCATCTTCTGCATTATCTTATCCTTGTTTTCATTTATGTTTGTAACTATTTTCTCAGCCCACATCTTGGTCTCTGGTGATATGTTGTAACCCTCAGAACTGGAGTATTGCTGTATAAGGGTCTCAACCTGCTCCACCTCTTTTGCCGCTGAGGCTGTGAAAATCATGATGACTCCAGTGAGCACGCACGCCACCAGAATCATTGAGACCAGAACGCTGACTGTGCGCTGATGAAATATTTTGCGTTGCAAAATGTTAACAAGCGGATTCATCATGTAGGCAATGAACCATGCTATGAAGAAGGGCAATAAAACACCGCTTAATCTGTTTATAAGCAGTATAAGGCCTGTTGCTATTAGTAAGCCGCCAACTATTCTTACCGTTCGGTCAAAAGTAAATGGTCCTGAAAACATGATGATGTGTTAATTTTTTTGTAATTTTGCTGATTGAAAGTGCAAAGATAAATTAAAAATGGTATGGAGCAAAAGTTTTTTCTTAAAGAAATAGAGAAACGGCTTGCAGATATGGAGGCTGATTTGGCTGGAATAAGAGAAATCCTAAATCAGATGATTCAGGCAGAGGAGGCTGATGATAAGCCTGAGATTGAGGCTGTTCCAGAGACTGCTGAGGCTCCAGAGGCTCCTACGGTTGAAGACACTCCTGAAGTTGTTGTGGAGCCAAAGGCTGAGCCCGTTAGTGAGGATGTTCGTGAAGCGGTGGATGTACCAGAGAGGGTGAAAAGTGAGGTGAAGCATGCTCAGAAGGTAGATGGAAGGTTGATTGCTGATTTAAAAAGAGCTATCGGTTTGAATGACAGCATAAGGTTCTGCCGTGAGCTTTTTGGAGGAGACAAGAGCCTGATGGACTCCACTATAACATACCTTAATGATGCCTCTTCATATATGGAGGCGCTTGAGTATCTGGCGGAGAATTTCAGTTGGGATGAAGAGAATGAAACTGTGAAGTATTTTAAGGATATTCTAAGTAGAAAGGCTTATTCTTGAATCTTAAGGAAATGTGATGATGAAGTTATATATAGTTCCAACCCCGGTGGGGAATCTTGACGATATGACTTTCAGAGCCATCAGCGTTCTGAAGGAAGTTGATTTCATACTGGCGGAGGATACACGCACAAGCAGCGTGCTGCTCAAACATTTTGACATTCACACCCGTATGCTGGCGCATCACAAATATAATGAGCACCAGAGTGTTGGCAGTGTTATTGAGATGCTTAAAGGCGGGCAGACCGGCGCTGTGATCTCCGATGCTGGCACGCCAGGGCTTTCAGACCCGGGGTTCCTTATTGTGAGGGAGTGCGTAAGAAACGGCATCGATGTGGAGTGCCTGCCAGGCGCCACGGCCGCCATACCGGCATTGGTAAACTCAGGGCTGCCTATGGATCGGTTCTGTTTTGAGGGGTTCCTGCCTCAGAAGAAGGGGCGCCAGACACGTCTTACGCAGCTTGCCACGGAAAGCCGGACTATGGTTTTTTATGAGTCTCCATACAGGGTGCTGAAAACATTGCAGCAGTTTGCTGAGGTGTTTGGCCCTGAGAGAGAGGGCTCTGTGAGCAGGGAGATATCCAAAGTTCACAATGAAACCGTACATGGCACTCTTGCTGAACTCGTGGATCATTTCACCACCACACCTCCGAAAGGAGAGTTTGTTATTGTAATTAAAGGAGTTGAAAGTTGAGAGTTGAAAGTTGAGACTCTTCGTTACACTCAGAGTGACGGATTATTTCAGAATACATAATTTAATGATACTATAAAATTTATGAAAAAACTTTCAGTTATTGCGCTAGTGGCTGCAGCAGCCATGGCGTTTACATCGTGTAACCTTGTAGAGAAGACATCCACCTACAAGTCTTTGAAGTTTCAGAAGGATTCAATTGAGACAGTTCATGAGCAGACTGTAGCTGAACTTGATGAGTATCTGTCTATAATTCAAGAGGTTGATTCTGGTTTTGAGGCTATACGTGCGAGTGAGAACTATATCAGCGTAAGCTCTTACAAGGATGGTATGCCGTCACAGGAGGTTAAGCAGCGCATGGCTGACAACCTTTATACTATCAACAATATTCTTCAAGAGAACAAGCAGAAGATTGCCGAGTTGGAACAGAAGGTTAATGAGGGCTCTATCAAGTCATCACAGCTTCAGAAAACCATTAATAAGCTTACCAAGCAGCTTGACCAGAAAAACAAGGAGATTGAGTCTCTGCAGCGTCAGCTTGAGCAGAAGAATATCAGAATAGACAGCCTTGTAGTTGAGAATCAGGTTTATGCTGATCAGGCAAGACTTCTTACTGAAGAGATGGACCGTCAGACCCGTACTATCCAGGATCAGGACTCAATAATGCACACTGGCTACTACCTTATGGCTAACAAGAAGGCTCTTAAGGAGTACGGCGTTGATGCAAACAATCCAAGCTCTGCATTCCGCACAAACATATTCACTCCAGTTGACATTCGTAACTTTGAGGCGCTTGAAACAAACTCAAGAAGCGCTAAGATTCTTACAAAGCACCCGTCATCTTCATACACTCTTGAGAGAAATGAGAACCGCCAGTATGTGCTTGTAATTAAGAATGCCACAGATTTCTGGAGTACATCTAAGTATCTGATTATTAAAGTTGACTAATAAATATCGTCATATATTTTTTGACTGGGACAATACACTTTGGGATTTTTCTGCTAATTCAGAGAAGGCACTGAGTGTATTGTTCTCTGTTTATAGGTTTGGCCGCTACTTTAAGGATTTTGAAACTTTTCACAATATCTACAAGGAGCGTAACGCCCAGCTTTGGGAGGATTATGCTGCTGGTAGAATTAAGAGGGAATTTCTTGAGACTGAACGTTTTGAGTATCCTTTCAGAGTGGTTGGCTGCACCGATGTGGAGGTTGTAGACGCTCTGAAGGTGCGTTATCTGGAACTGCTTGGGGAACAGACCGCCCTGAAGCCGGGCGCAAGGGAGATTCTGGATTGTCTGAAAGGCCGTGGAATGAAATTGTACATTATTTCAAACGGCTTCAGTGCTGTCCAGCACTTGAAAATAGCCTCATCGGGGTTGAAAGATTACTTTGACCGTATATACCTGAGCGAGGATGTGAAGGAGCACAAGCCTAACAAGGCCTTCTTTGACTACATGCTCAAAAGTTCCAACGCACGCAAGCGTGAGAGCCTTGTGGTGGGTGATAATTTCACCGCCGATATCACCGGCTCCATAAATGCCGGTATTGACTGTGTCTATTACGCTCCAGACTATAATGGTGAGCCGCTCAATCCCAAGCCGAACTACATAATTAAAAATTTGCTAGAACTTAAAGAGTTATGATAATAGACACACATTGCCATTTAGATGATCCTCAGTTTGCTGAGGACCTGGACTTTGTGGTTAAAAGAGCCAAGGAGGCAGGCGTGGGCAAGGTGCTGCTGGCAAGCGTCTCAATGTTTGAAACGGAGAAGATGCTGGCTGTAGAGGCGGCGTACCCTGATTTTTGCTACGCCATGGTGGGTGTGCATCCTCAGGAGGTTAATGCGGAGAACTATAAACGTCAGATTGAACTCTTTGATGCTGAGATAGAGCGCAGACCGTATATTGCGGTGGGGGAGATTGGAATGGACCTCTATTGGGATAAGAGCACGCGTGCTGAGCAGGAGGCCGTTTTCCGTCATCAGGTGGCCGCCGCTATAGAGCGCGGACTGCCAATATCAATACATTCACGTGATGCCTTTGAACCTACCGTGAACATTCTCAGGGAGTTTGATTCTGCCAAGCTGCGAGGTGTGCTACACTGCTTCTCATCGGCGCCTGATAATGCCAAGGTCATGATGTCACTGGGTGATTTCTATTTTGGTATAGGTGGTGTCTCCACCTTTAAAAATGCTAAGTTCACAGAGCGAC
Organism: uncultured Bacteroidales bacterium; assembly: GCA_900316125.1. Lineage (GTDB taxonomy): Bacteria > Bacteroidota > Bacteroidia > Bacteroidales > Paludibacteraceae > Enterocola. Next base: position 59,585 of record ONBO01000015.1, read on the forward strand.
TTGGTGAGATACCGCTTGACCGTATTCTTCTTGAAACAGACGCGCCATATCTTGCCCCTGTGCCTATGCGTGGCAAGAGGAACGAACCCTCCTTTCTGGTTCATGTGGCTGGCAAACTAGCCTCCGTTTACGGCGTGAGTGTTGACGATATTTGCCATATAACATCTGAAAATGCGGAAAAACTATTCTTTTTTGAGAAATAGTCTAAAATAATTTTAGTTTTATTTTGCCCATTGCGCTAATTTTTGTAACTTGCACCCGATTAGAGGCGGACTGTGCAAACGGTGGTGCCGTATTGAATTTGGAGAGATGCTCGAGTGGCTTAAGAGGCACGCCTGGAAAGCGTGTATACGCCAAAAGCGTATCGCGGGTTCGAATCCCGCTTTCTCCGCTCCTGATTGACCGATTGGCTGACTAAACGATTAAACAATATAATATTAATTTTAAAAACAAAAGTATGAAAAAGTTATTTGCCGTATTAGCGTTCGTCGCTAGTGTTAGTTTTATGAGTGTTTATGCTCAGGATGACCAAGCCCAGGATCAGGCTGCAGCCCAGACCGAGCAGGTTGCCGCAGCCGCTGATGAGGCTCAGCCAGTAGAGGTTGAAGAGGGTCTTCACCAGGCTCTTAAGACCAAGTTCATTGAGGGTGGCGCAGGATTCATGAGTTCTGTAGTTCTCTGTCTTATCCTTGGTCTTGCTATCGCAATTGAGCGTATCATTTATCTAAGTCTTGCAAGCGCTGATTCAAAGAAACTTCTTGCTGATGTAGAGAAGGCTCTTGATGAAGGTGGCGTAGAGAAAGCAAAAGAGATTTGCCGCAATACACGTGGTCCTGTAGCTGCAGTATTCTATCAGGGTCTTCTTCGTATAAATGAGGGCATTGACGTTGCTGAGAAGTCAATTGTAGCATACGGCAGCGTTCAGTCAGGTCTTCTTGAAAGAAACCTCTCTTGGGTAGGCCTCTTTATAGCACTTGCTCCAATGCTCGGATTCATGGGTACTGTAATCGGTATGATCGCAGCATTTGACCGTATCCAACAGGCTGGTGATATTTCTGCTACTATCGTTGCTGGTGGTATCAAGGTTGCTCTTATCACAACAGTTACCGGTCTTATTGTAGCTATTATTCTTCAAATTTTCTATAATTACATTCTGTCTCGTATCGAGTCTCTTGTAGGTGATCTTGAGGATTCTTCTATCTCAATGCTCGATATCCTTATGGCTAAATGTATTAAGAAGTAATCAAACAAAAATTTGGAGAATTTAATTATGGAGAACAAAATTTCAAAAATAGCTATGTACGTGCTCTTCGGAGTTACCATCATAGTTGCCTGCCTCTTCTTCTTTGGCGGTAATGTTGATGATAGCGCTGAGTACGTAGAGCCTGTCTTCACAAACTCTCTGCTATACCTTACATATTCTTTTGTAGCTATAGCGGCTCTGCTTGTGATTGTGGCTGCCGTGGTCAATCTGGCTACGGACTTTAAGAAGGATGCCAAGAGTGCTATGAAGTCTGTTGGCGGTGTTTGCGCATTGGTTATTTTGTTTGTGGTTTCTTACTTCGTATCAAGCGGAGAGCCTGTGGCTGTACTTGGTATTGAGGAGGAGGTTACAACCGCCACATACAAGATGGTTGACGCACAGCTTTACACAACATACGTATTGTTAATTATCGCCGTAATCCTTATGATATGCGGTAACTTTGCTAAGAAACTTAAATAAAAATCAGCATTATGGGAAAGAAAAAAGTGCCTGAGGTAAACTCCAGCTCTACAGCAGATATTGCGTTCCTGCTGTTGGTGTTTTTCCTGATGACCACTACAATGGCTGTAAACAAAGGCTTGAGCCGTCGTCTGCCGCCTCCTGTACCTGCTGATCAGAAAACAGAAGACCTTAAAGTTAAGGAGCGTAACGTGTTTGTGGTGCTCATAAACTCTGACAACCAGCTTCTGGTTCAGAATGAGTATCTTGACGTTACCAAACTTAAAGATAAGGCCAAGGAGTTTATCCTTAACGCAAATGATGACCCAAATCTTCCAGAGAGAGTTCCTATGGAGGTTGAGTACTTTGGAACCGTTATGGTTACAAAGGATCACGTAATCTCTCTCCAGAATGACCGTGGTACGTCATACTCTAAATACATAGAAGTACAAAACGAGCTTGTAGCCGCATACAATGAGCTGCGTAATGATTTGTGCCAACGTAAGTTTGCCAAGAATTACGACGAGTTGGATGAGGATCAGCAGAAAGCTGTTCAAAAGATTCTTCCACAGAAGATATCTGAGGCTGAGCCTAAAAACTATGGAGGAAAGAAATAATGGGACGTTTTAGAGATTCATCTTCAAAAGATATTCCTGCAATCAGTACGGCCTCTCTGCCTGATATTATCTTCATGCTCCTCTTCTTCTTCATGATTTCAACATCAATGAAGGAGGTGGACTACAAGGTAGGTATCAAGGCTCCTGAAGCTACAGAGTTGCAGTCTTTGGAAAAGAAGACTTTGGTCCGCTTCATTTATGTGGGCCAGCCATTGCCTAAGTTCCGTGCCCAGTATGGTTCCGAGCCTCGTATTCAGCTTGATGACGCATTTGCTGAGGTTTCTCAGATTGAGAACTACATAGTTTCAGAGCGTTCTGCAATGCCAGAGTCAGAGCAAGACCTTCTTACCGTTTCACTCAAGATTGACAAGGATTGTAAGATGGGTATTGTTACTGATATTAAGCAGGCTTTACGTAGAGCATACGCTTTGAAGATTAACTATTCAGCTATGCAAAGAGCCAATTCACAGTACTGATAGGTAAAAAATTACATATTGATAGGGTGTCCCCATAATAAGTGGGGGCACTTTTTCGTTGTAAGGGATATGAGAAAAGTTTTTATTGCATTTTTATTTTTGATTCCTGCCTTTACAGGAGCTTTTGAGTTGCGCCAACCAATGGATATTCCTATTGTGCTGGCGGCTAATTGTGGAGAGTTAAGACCAAACCATTTTCACTCCGGTTTGGATATGAAGACCAATCAGCAGATTGGCCAGCCTGTGTATTCTGTTTATGACGGCTATCTGGCGCGCATAAACGTATCATCGGTGGGGTATGGCAACTGTCTTTACGTAAATCATCCTGAGATTGGGCTCACATCAGTGTACGCTCATCTTGACAGTTTTGAACCTGCCATTGACTCCATCCTGAAGGCCAAGCAGTATGAATTGGGTGAGTTTGAAGTTGATTTCACTCTTGATTCATTGCAGGTCCCTCTAAAGAAGGGTGAAAGGATAGCTACGAGCGGTAACACCGGCTCATCCGGCGGTCCTCATCTTCATTTTGAAATTAGAGACATGGTTACTGAGGAGGTTCATGACCCTCAGATGTACTATAACATTGAAGATAACACGCGTCCGCGTTTCCATAAGATATATATAGTGCCTATGCCAGGTGAAGGTGTGGTGGCTGGTAGTGCTGAGAAAAAAGGTTACACGGTTGAGGCCCTTAAGAGTAGCCCCGTGAAGGCCTACGGCAGAATAGGTATTGATGTGAGAGCTAATGATTATATGTCCGGGAATGCCAATGTGTACGGGGTACACTCTCTTAAAGTTGAGGTTGACGGCGTGACCACATTCCATTATGTACTTGATAAATTCAGCTTTGACAGCACTCGCTATATAAACTCATTCATAGACTACGCTATGTGGTACACAAAGCGTGAGATGACAATGAAAACCTACCTGCCTGACAATCCTTGCCTTCAGTACATAAAGGAGCAGAAGGGCTCAGGGTATATTATCATAGATGAGAACAGGGATTACAAGATCAAGCTGACTATTGATGATTTCCGGGGTAACACCAGCACCCTCAACTTTACAATCCAGGGTGACAGCACTGTGATACCTGTGGTTTCCGCTTATAACGGAGGAGAATATTTTAACTGGAACATTCCTAATGAACTGAAAAGGGAGCATGCCTACTTATATGTGCCTAAGGCTTCACTCTACAACTCTATATATTTTAAGTATGCTGAGATTCCTGATTCAACAGGATATAGTAATATACATCAGATGCACTATGCCACAGAACCTTTGCAGAAGTTCTGTACTTTGGTCATAGAGATGACTAATGACACTCTTAAAAACAAGAGTGCCTATTATCTGGCTCAAAAGGACAGGAACGGAAACTGGTCATATATGGGAGGTACTTACCTAGACGGTGCTATGGAAGTTAGAACTCGCACTCTGGGTGATTACAAGGTGCTTGCTGACACCACGGCTCCGGCTGTGACTTTCCTTGGCAAGATAGGTTCTGTGATTAAGTTCCGTATATCAGACTCTCAGTCTGGCATAGGCGGATGGAAGGCTACCATTGATGGCAAACCGGCTATATTCGGCTATGACGCCAAGTCCAAGATTCTTTATTACCAATTTGACCCTAAGCGTGTGGAACAGGGTAAGAATCATAATGTGGAGGTTTCCGTCTTTGATAAGTGCGGAAACACTACGGTGCGCAAGGCAAAGGCCTTGTGGTAGGCTTAAAGGGTTACTCCAACCCTCTTGAATGGTTCTCCAAGCGGAGGGTTGATTTTATATACTGTGACAGTGGCGCTGCTTATGGCTGGAAAGGCCTCAAGTAGCGCTTCCTTTATTCTGTAGGCCACATTCTCAACCAAATGGCTTGATACTGACATCTGTCTCTTCACAACTTGGTACACCTCCGCGTAGTTCACGGCGTCACTGATGCTGTCTGTGGTGGCAGCAATGGTGGCATCGTAGGAGAATGTTACTGTGACAGAAAAATTTGTGCCTACCTTCCGTTCCTCTTCAAAGCAGCCGTGGTGGGCGTAGAACTGCATCTCTTCAAGTGTTATTGTGGCCATTCTTGTATTTCTTTGACGCAAAGTTATCTAATAAAGTTGAAAGTTAAAAGTTGAAAGTTGAAAATTCATTATCTTTGTAGCGTAAAAATTATTTATTACTATGAAAATGCTTGTAGGTAAGGTTGCTCTTATTACTGGAGCGGCTCGTGGAATAGGTAAGGCTATTGCACTTAAATATGCGTCAGAAGGCGCAGATATCGCTTTTACAGATCTTAATATAGATGACGTGGCCCAGCAAACCATAAAAGAGATTGAGGCTCTTGGAGTTAAGGTTAAGGGTTATGCTAGTAACGCCGCCTCTTTTGATGAGGCTCAGGCTGTGGTTACTGAGGTTCAGAAGGATTTTGGTAAGATAGACGTGCTTGTGAACAATGCCGGTATCACACGTGACACTCTTATGATGCGTATGACAGAGGCTCAGTGGGATGCAGTTATTACCGTGAACCTGAAGTCTGCCTTTAACTTTATGCACGCCATCACTCCTGTCATGATGAAGCAGCGCAGCGGCTCCATTATCAGTATGTCATCTGTAGTGGGTATAGGCGGTAACGCAGGCCAGTGCAACTACTCTGCATCAAAGGCAGGTCTTATTGGCCTTACAAAGTCTATGGCTAAGGAGATAGGCCCTCGTGGAGTGAGAGTTAACGCTATAGCTCCAGGGTTTATTATTACCGAGATGACTGCGGCTCTGAGTGAGGAGGTTAGGAATGAGTGGGTTAAGACTATTCCTCTGCGCCGTGGCGGTACACCTGAAGATGTGGCTAACGTAGCCTTATTCCTTGCGTCTGACCTTTCAACATACGTTACTGGTCAGGTTCTCCATGTTTGCGGTGGAATGAGCTAACCGCTCAATATTAAATATCTATGCTAAAAGCCTCTGCGTCTTTCCACACAGGGGCTTTTTCTCTGTTGCTCTCAAGCGGATATTTCTGCACTGTGATTATGCGTGCCTCCTCCTTGCCGTCTTCAAGGCGGTCAATGATTTTGCCGTTAAAGTCAACAGCCTGTGACCCGCCAATATATTTGAGGAAATTACTGTCGCTGCCCACACGGTTGCACATAAAGGTGTAGCACTGGTTCTCAATAGCCCTGGCCATTGTAAGTGTTTCAAGCACGTTCTGGCGGCTTACAGGCCACTCGGCCACACACATAAGCACATCATACTCCAGACCTTTGTTGCGTGTCCATACGGGGAATCTCAGGTCATAGCATACAACAAGGGCTATGTTCCAGCCTCTGTAGTTAATTATAAGTTTATCCCGGCCTGCTGTGAAATGCTTCTTCTCAGTGCCAAAGAAGAGATGACGCTTGTCATAGAAGTGAATAGTGCCGTCAGGCTCTGCCGCAAATCCTCGGTTGTAGTATTTGTCTCCGTCAACGGCTATGAAACTGCCTATCACGAGAGAATTGAAGCGTAACGCCCAAGCCTTTACCCTCTGCATCGTTTTGCCGTCGACTGGCTCTGCAAGCTCCACTGCATTGCCGGTGAAGCCGGTCGAGAACATTTCAGGGAGCAGAATGACGTTAAATCCGCTCTCTGCTCCCTCAATTAGTGACTCAATATGGTTAAGGTTGTAGTCAACGTCCTCCCAGGCAAGATCTGGCTGGACGGTTAAAACACTTAAATCTTCAGTTTCCATTATTCAAATCCTTCTCCAAGGCTGAAGAGTTCCGGGTGTCTGCCTGTAGCCCCTATAAAGTTGCTCTTAATAGCCTTTATGTCAGCGGCTTCATCATCGGTGGGCGTGAAGAGAGGTTTGATCTGTATCTCTTTCAGCTTGAAGTCCATAACTACCGGCAAGATAGGTATGCCTGCCTTCTTGGCAATGTAGTAAAAACCCATCTTCCAGTCGGGGTTACGTTGACGCGTGCCTTCTGGTGTTATTGTGAGTATAAGTTTGTCCGCTCTTTTGAATGTCTCGGCCAAGGTGTCTGTCATGGATGTGTGCTTGCTTCGGTTAACTCCTACCGCTCCCATCGGCCGTAATATCCACCCGATAGGCGGGTATAGCCACTCCTTTTTGATAAGGAATGATGATTTAAGCCCAACTGCGTTGCAGGCCAGGCGGCCAATGAAGAAGTCCATGTTTGAAGTGTGCGGCGCAAGGCATATCACACACTTGCTAACGGCTGGAAGAGTTCCTGTGACCTTCCAGCCGAGCGTTGACAGTATTTTACTGCTTAAATTAGCCATTATAGTTTTGATGCCTCCTCTCCAAGAGCCATGACATCTTTAAGAACCTCATCCCACAAACTCTTATAGTAGGCCTTTACAACTTTCTTGTTGCCCTTGCCGTCAGTGTGGCTGGCGCGGCTAATAAAATCAGCGTGGTGGTCTGAAATCTTATTGCATAGCTCGCTGATTTTTTTCTCATCTTTATTCTTGGATGCGCGGAAACTATCCAGCGCTTCAAGCAGAAGGTCTGAATAAATCAGGTTCATGTCCTTCTTAAATCCTCTTCTTGTTGCCATTTTAATGTTATTTTAATTTCACAAATATAAACAAATTTTATTTAACTTTGCACAGAGATATGGGTAAAATAAGAAATATTATAATTTTTGTGCTTGCGGTGCTGCTGCTTGCGGCTTGTGAGGCTGACAAGATTAACACATCACCCGATGTGCAGCTTGGCTTCAGCACAGGCAAGGTGCTGTTTGACACTGTCTTTACAAACCGAGGCAACGCAACCAAAAGGTTCAAGATATATAACCCTACAAAGAATAAGCTTATCATAAAGTCTGCAAGGCTCCACTCTGGCAGCGCCTATAGCATAAACTTTGACGGACGCAAGGGTGACACTTTCACTGACATTACAATGGAGGCTAAAGACAGCCTTGTGGTCTATGTGCAGGTTTTTATTGACCCAAATGACAAGTCTGCGCCATTCCTTGTGAGGGATTCAATTGAGTTCCTGACAAACGGCAATGAACAGAAGGTCTATCTGGAGGCCTACGGCCAGAACGCCAAGTACTTCAAGGTTCATGAGTTTGCCGCTGACACCATCATTACAGGCTTTTTACCCATACTGGTGCAAGACTCTCTTAGAGTGCCTGAAGGTGTTACACTTACACTTACAGACGGGGCGGAGCTATATTTCTGCAAGGAGGCTGTGCTTGAGGTTGGCGGAACGCTGAAGATAGCTGGCTCATTAGGAACTCAGGTGCTCTTAAGGGGTGACCGTAGTGACTATATGAACACCAATCCGCCGCTCTGCTATGACCGCGCATCGGGTCAGTGGGGTGGAATCTCGTTTACAAAAACCAGTACGAACAACGCTATATCATACGGCTGCATACGCAATGCCACATTCGGGCTTAGGATGGACTCCGTAGAGGTTAGCGCAGACGCCCTTCTTATAGAGAACAGCATGGTTTACAATTCTTCAGGTAACGTAATATCCACTGTGAACGCTGATGTTACAGTGAGAAACTCCCTGCTGTATAATGCAGGAGGCTCGGTTCTTGATATTACTGGTGGCAAGCTGGATGTTCGCCACTGCACCATAGCAAACTACTATGCGTTCACATGGGGCAAGAGAACCGCAGCAAGCATAAACCTTAGGAATGAAACGTCATACGGCACTCTGCTGCCTCTTGACGCCGTGTTCTACAATAACATAGTGTACGGTACTTATAACAATGAGGTCACTTTTGTAAAGAAGGACGGCTCAGATGAGAATATAAGTTATAAATTCTACAACTGCCTGCTAAAGCAGCTCCAGTCAAACATTGATGATCACTATGAGAACTGCATAGTTAATCTTAAGCCTCAGTTTGTTTTTGAAGGGTGGAGTGAAGAGAAACGCAAACAGTTCCCTCATCAGTATGATTTTCACATTATGGGTAGCTCCCCTGCAATAGGCAAGGCTGATTACAGTGTCTCACTCACAATCCCATATGATTTGGACGGTAACAGCCGTACCTCAGACGGCTCAAGTGACATAGGCTGCTATGAGTTCAACTAGATATATATGGCTGCGCACAGCATTTACAGTAGCTGCGCTAATGTTTTTATCGGGTAGTCTTTACGCCGATGAAAAGATACGTGTGCTCAGTTACAATGTGGAGAACTTTTTTGACACTAAGGATGACCCATCCACAAATGACAATGACTACACTCCAAACGGCAACCAGTATTGGACAAATGAGAAGTACAAGGCTAAGACCATAAACATAGTGCGGGCTATAGTGGCTGCTGGAGGCTGGGACGGCGCCGCCATAGTGGGACTCTATGAGATTGAGAATGATTATGTACTGAACTCAATTACAAAATACTCTCCTCTTAAAAAACTTGGCTATAAGTATGTGCATTATGACAGCCCTGATCCGCGAGGCATTGACGTCGCCATGCTTTATGACCCTGAGCGTATTGAGGTCCTTAAATCATGGAAGATTGGCGTAAAGTGTGATGGAAAGCCGCTGCGCACCCGTGATGTGCTCTACGTCAAGGCTCTTTTGCTTGGAGCGGATACTCTGCACCTTTTTATGGCGCATACACCATCACGGCGTGGTGGCGTAAAGGAGAGTGAATGGCGCAGAGAGTGTGTAATGAAGATAGTAAGGAACAAGATTGACTCCATTACGGCAAAGGCTCCAGCCAATATTCTTATAATGGGAGATTTTAATGACGAGCCAGACTGTAGCAGTATGTGCAAGGTGCTTGGTGCTAAGAAGCCTGAGGGCAAAATTAAGGAGAGGGAGCTTTACAATATGTTCTGGGGGTACGCCGATGCAGGGCGTGGCAGTTACAAGTACCAGGGTGAGTGGAATATGCTTGATCAGATTATAGTGTCAGGCAGGATACTGCGTGGTAAAGGCAAACTCTATACCAGCCAGGATAAGGCTGTGATATTTGAGACTCCGTTTATTCTTGAAGATGACAAGACCCACTTTGGCTCCAAGCCAATGCGCACCTTTAACGGCAGAAGATATATTGGCGGCTACTCAGATCACCTGCCTATCTATATTGACTTGTTCCTGAAGAAAGAGAAGTGAACATTGCCGTAGTGCCGCTCTTCTATGAAATTAGGGTGGCTGCAGAATGAGTTTGTGCGTCCGTGCTCCAGCACAAAGAGTCCGTCAGGGGCGAGTATTCCGGCCTCAAAGAGCTTGTCTGGAATGGTGGCAAGAGTTTCAAGGGCGTATGGTGGATCTGCAAATATAAAGTCAAACTTCAAACCGCATCCCTGCATAAACTTGAAAGAGTCTCCTTTTATCACCTTTATGGCCCCAAGGCCTAACTCTTCACTAGTCTTTTTAATGAATCGGCTGTTCTGAAAGTCAATCTCTATGCTATACACGCTCTCCGCACCGCGTGAGGCGCACTCGTAACTAATGCTGCCGGTGCCTGAAAAGAGGTCTAGAACTTTTATCCCCTCAAATGATATTATATTGTCAAGAACATTGAATAGCCCCTCTTTAGCAAAGTCAGTGGTGGGGCGTGCCTTTAGTGAGGCTGGTGGGTTGAACCTGCGAGCCTTATGTGTACCGCTGATAATTCTCATAGTGAAAAGGTGTTGCACACCGCTATGCGCTCCTTGAGGGCGTCAGTGTAAATAGTGTCACCGCTAATCCACAGTGGCACTGTTTGCTGAGACAGATTGTAGCTGTTATATATGGAGCCAACCCAGTAGAGAACGTCACCTGCAGTGGATATAGGGAACCTGTTAGCCAGCAGGAGTGCGCCTCCTTTGGTTACAGATGCGTACATGGTGCTGCCTGATATGTTTATCCACAGTTCACGGTTGTCTTTTGCACGGGAACTGCGCAGTGACTCCTGCACCAGACGTGAGAATATGTGTGAAGTCTCCGCAAAGGGAAAGTTCTCTTTTATAAAATTGTATAGGTCATTGTTTACCGCATACACATTTGTGATATCAAACCCCTCCAGGTAGTCTGAGTGTATATGGTATTTTGAAAAGTCCAGGGTAGGGTAGTTGAACTTTAATATCTCATTGCACTCCTGGTCAGAGAATATGGAGGCAGGAATTAGTGATGACATGTCATCATCAATCTGAACTGTTATGGTGTTGTACTCCTCCCATACGTCACCCTCGCACATGCATACAGCCATGGCCCTGCGGAAGCTTCTGTCTGGTTTTGTGAACTTTACATTTTTCTGCTTCCCGCCTGCGCAAAAAGAAAATCCATCCGCTGAGAAGCGGATGGATAAAACTGATTGATTTTTGTTATTCCCAGTTTCCAGCATTGTTGTTTGCGTTCTCAACATCGCCGAACTTAAGACCTGCGTATTTCTCAAGTTTGGTCTGGGTTTCCACAAGGTTGATAAGCTGCTGCTTGTCAAGATCTTTCAGGTAAGAGGTGTAATCTGCCTTGCACTCCATAACCTTAACCTTGATACCTGCTGAACCTGTTGTGATGGTGGCTGTGTCAAGCGCAAACTCCTGACGTGGGTGTGAGAATGGGATGTAGCGCATTGAGTCAATGACACTTTCATTGTAACCCTCACCGTAAACGGCTTCCATCATACTTACAAATGTGGTGTCACGCTTGAATCCCATAGCTACAAGCTCCTGATAGGTGGCTTTGTCCTCTTTGCCGCCTGCTGCTAAAATCTTCAGTGCCTTCTTCTCTGTGAGGCCGCTCTCAAGCTGCTTATCTGTAAGCTCGCCAACTTTCAGCACGCGCTGTGCCTTCTCATTGTGAAGGAAATACATAAGTGTATCAAAATCAGCTGCGTAGCAACCTTTAATGATGCGGTACTCATTCTCAGCCTTACGAATCTCTACAAGGCGGGCGATAACCTCTTTCTCTCTGTAGTCTCTCTGGTCATTGAACTTGATAGGAGTGGTTATACTGTCATAGCATAGCCATAGCAGGCATATTGCAGCTGCCGCTAAAAGAATTTTAAATACGTTGTTCATTTGGATTTTATGATTTGATTTATATTCCGGTTGTGTGATAAATACGTCAGGCCGTATTTGTTTGCAAATATATGTATTTTTATTTACACATACAATTTTTTTGCTACTTTTGTGGTATGATATTTTTTCCGTATGAGCCCACTCAGGGGCAGGCCGCACTGCTCAACAGACTCTCCTCATTTCTGAGCAGGGAGAGCCGTAATGACATATTCCTGCTGAAGGGGTATGCCGGTACCGGCAAGACAAGCGTGGTGGGCGCACTAGTGAAGCACTACACCGCTATGGATGTTCCTGTTGTGCTGGCGGCTCCTACAGGACGCGCCGCCAAAGTGCTGAGCCAGTATGCGGAGCACCAGGCCTATACAATACATAAATTAATATACCGTCAGCGCACATCGGCGTCTGATACATCCTTTGAACTTGGATTTAACCGCCTTAGAAACGCACTTTTCATAGTGGATGAGTGCTCCATGATATCAAACAGCGGGGACTCTGTGTTTGGCTCCGGCTGCCTGCTTGATGATTTGCTTCAGTATGTATTCTCAGGAGCAGGCGGGTGTAAACTGCTTCTTTTAGGTGATGACGCCCAGCTGCCTCCCGTAATGCAGGATGAGAGCGTGGCTCTTAACGCTGATTTCCTGCGCGGCTACGGATTCGGGGTGGAGGAGTTTCTCCTTAAGGAGGTGGTGCGCCAGAGTTCCATGAGTGGTATACTGCGTAATGCAACCATGCTGCGTCAGGCTCTTTATGATGAAGAACCCCTTCTCTTCACTGAAGACAAGGATGTAATACGTGTTGACGGCTCCAACTTTACGGAGTGCCTGGAACAGTCATACAGAGAGGTGGGGGAGGATGAGACACTTGTGATAACCCGCTCTAATAACCGTGCTTTCATGTACGCTGACGGCATACGCAGCCGCATACTCTACCGTGAGGAACTGCTTTCAAACGGAGATATGCTCATGGTGGTCAAGAATAACTACTCGATACCCAAGGAGTATGGAATTGACTTTGTGGCTAACGGCGATATGGCGCGTGTGGTGCGTCAGCGCAAGGTCACTGAGATGTATGGCATGGAGTTCGCCGATGTCACCCTTGACTTCTCTGATTACGGTGTGGAGATTGACATGCTAATTCTTCGTGACGGACTCAGGTGCAAGACCCCTGCGGAGCTTTCTGAATTGCAGGACAGGCTCTACAAGGCGGTGGAGGTTGACTATGAATACATACGCAGCAAGAGGGAACGTTACAAGAAGATGAAGGAGGATAAATATCTTAATGCCCTGGTGGTGCGCAGTGCCTATTCAATAACCTGCCACAAGGCCCAGGGTGGCGGCTGGAGCCATGTTTACGTGGATATGGGGCGTATGCAGCCGTCTGAAATTGACGCATCTGCACTCCATTGGCTGTACACTGCGGTGACACGTGCAAAAGAAAAGCTATATCTTATTAACTTTGATGATGGTTTTTTCAAAAATAATGCTTAATTTTGTAGTTCGTAATAAAATGTAATACTATGAGTAAACATTCACACCTTTTACCTCTATTAATTATAGCGGCTCTTGCGGTGACATCGTGTGGCAATAAAGAGTATACGCTTCTTGGTGACATTGATACTACAATAGGCTCAGAGATGACTCTCGTGGGGCCTATAGGTCACACAAAAACTAAACTTTTTGAGGTTCTGCCAGACAGTTTCCACTCATTCGCTTTTAAGTATGACGGTGAGGATGTATACCTTTCAAAGCAGGACAGCGAGTATGTTGGCAATGAAATCATCGGTAGGCTCAAAATGCTCCCTAAGGGCACTTTTGACGTGGAGGCTAAGCTGAATATTAATCCAGACGATGATAAAAGAGGAACTTTTGATGAGACCTATGAGTTTGTATTTGATGATATAAACAAAGATCCTAATGAGCGCCTGGACTCAATCCTGCTTAAAAATGGCAATAACATTCCATTGCACGTGACATCAGACTGCGGCGGAAAAATGCTTGAGGGCTCATACGCGGAACTTTCATTTGAGAGGAGTGAGGCTGTGATGAATCCGGACCTCTATCCAGACAACAAACAGCGTGTAAGCATGAAGGGTGCGCCTGTGGATGTTAATCTTGACATGGGTAACGCCATGATTAAGTTTAGTGGCCGTAAAGGCTTTACCATAAGAGTTTCAGGAGAGGTGGTTGCTGATGGCCCTATACCTGCAAACGCTCATGTGTTTGTCAATGTCAATATGAATGGTCTCACCCCGCGTCTCACCTACGGATATATTGGCCCTGACCATGTTCTCTATGAAGAGACCGAGCGTATTAAGTTCTCTTACACCAAGGATCTGGAGGATGACAGTTATTTCCTTCCGTTCTACAATCCTCAAATTTTCTTAAGAGGAAGGAATACGATAGGCATACCAGCAGGCTATCAGCTTGACTATGTTAAACTTGAGAATACTAAAACAGGTGAAGAGGTGTATGCAGATTTCAATGGAAGCCAGAGCACTTCATTCACTTTGAACTATCCTGGTATTAATGATATCAAGGGTCTCACATTCAATCAACTGCAGTCATTAGACACTAAAACACTGCTCAAAGCCACTGATTTTGAACTTAACAGGGAGTACGGCCATACAGACCGTCTGTTCCAGATTAAGGGTGATTATCTTGAGTATCATTACAAAATCAAAGCTCTCAACACTGACGGCAAGGGTGTGTCATACTTCTTTGATGACTCTGACATTGATATGATTTTTGATACCAAGCTTGTCTGCAAGTTTGCTGGAAACAAGGATAATGCTGACAAGAACTTCTATATTGACCGTTTTGATACGCTAAAGATCAACTTTGATGACCTCAGAGTAGGGGATACGGGTGGTGTCACACTTAATGACGGTGTGATGGCACGTATTAAGATCCGCTTCGTAAACCACCTGCCAGTGGATGCAAACGGAGAGTATTGGTTCTATGACGAGAATTTCAAAGAGATAATGCCGGAACTTAAGGGTCAGCTGACAATACCTGCTGCTCCAAGTGACGCTAACGGCCTTGTGACCGCAGATTCTGAGAATACATTTGCCTACATAAAGCTTACTTACAAGCAGTGGACTGAGCTTAATGATAAGTGTAAGGGCATTATATTCAAATATAAGGTTATAAACAAGAACCTCAAGGATATTTGGTTCAAGAGAAATGACTGGCTTGAGGCCACCGCTGATCTTTGGGCTAAGGGATATGTTACGTTTAACGCTAATAATAAGGAGAATCAGAAATGAAAAGATTTTATACCGCATTAGTTGCAACTATATTGGCGTTTACGTCTGTAGCGCTTTACGCAGAGGTTAACACTCTTTACTTCATGAACTATCTGCCGTACAAGATTTACATGAACCCTGCTTTCCAGAGTAACTGTGACACGTACGTGGAGCTCCCTATAATCTCAACCATAGGGGTTGATGTTAATGCAGGTGCATTGTCAGTAAGTGACATTATCAAGAACAGTAACGGCAAGATGGTTACATTCCTGCACCCTGATTTTGGTACCACTGAGCGTGATGCACTGTTTAAGAAACTTCATAATAACAATATCATAAAGGAGGAACTCAATGTCTCTCTCTTTGGCTTTGGCTTTAAGCTGAGAAAGCGTGGCTACCTCTCTATTAATATGAGTCTGCGTGAGGACCTTACCGCATTCCTGCCTAAGGATTTGTTCTCTTTCCTACTTTATGGTACGCCAGACTCTCTGGGAAATCATTATGACTTCACAAATACCAAGGTGTCTGCCAACGCATACATTGATTTTAACGGAGGCTACTCTTACCGCATAAATGACAAGTGGAGCGTGGGCGGCCGTCTGCACCTGCTTCTTGGTCTTGCAAATGCAAGTGCGTCATTTAATAGCCTTACTCTTGACGCACAGGCTGACAAGTGGCGTTTGACGGGTAATGGTGTGGCCAATATCTCTTTCCCTGGTATCTCTGTAAAGACTGATGCTCAGGGAAAAATAGAGGGCTTCAATTTCCCTTCCCAGTTTAATGAGTACGTTAAGAACTACAAACCATGTATGGGTGCCGCCCTTGACCTTGGCGGTGTGTACAGGCCTATAAAGAATTTGAACATATCACTATCTCTAAAGGATATGGGCTTTATGGTATGGGATAATTCTGGAGTGGCCAATGCTAATGTGGACTACACATATACTGGTTTAGAGTACAGCCCTAGTGACAAGAACGTTAACTATGGAGATTCACTTCTTAAGGCTCTTGAGAGTTCATATTACTACAATGCAATGGCATCCGGCCAGCCTTACGTTTCTGCCATGAACGCCAAAATGTATGTAGGTGTGGAGTACTCATTCCTAAAGGATATGATGAGTGTAGGACTTCTTTCACGCACAGAGCTTAATGCGGGCCGCTTGAGTGAGGAGTTGACTCTTTCATATAACCTGCGTCCTTGC
>ONBO01000007.1 GCA_900316125.1 uncultured Bacteroidales bacterium
AAAATAGATTCCTAAAAAGCTGTAAACTTAATCAGTGATTGTGTAAAGAGAATCAGTTTAACCTCCTCAAATGTGTCAACCTTTTTTAGTGAAGGTCATTATGCTGGAACTACAACCGAGCCTGATTATAAATGGGAACCATCATACGTATCTAATGGCTCGTATGTTTTCTATAACGTATCAAAATATATCACCTACAATGTTGAGTTTGGTGGTAATACTTATAAATTACAACCAGGAGAAAACAGTGGGACTATAATGAAGAGTCCGGGGACTTATAATTTTGTTATTACTCAATACAATAATTTTCCAATAACAGGAGAATTTAAAAATCAGAAAACTACATATAAGAAATCTGTTGAAATTTCTGCCAATAAGTCCTATTCGTACACATTCCCAGTATCTTATTCTTTAACAATAAATAATTCAGATAAATCCCATGGGTATTATGTTACATTAAATGGTAGTAGTAGTCTGCCTTCAGTTCTTGTGCCCAAAGGTGGAAGTATTAAAATTTATAATTTAGACGCTGGCTACTACAATGTTTTTTGTGAGCAGAAAGATTATGTGCTATGGGGCACAAATCATGAATATAACATTGCTCTTTCAAAAAACACAGAGCTTACAATAAAAAATTAATCAGCGTTAAACCGTTTGTAAACTTCCACTCCAATCCTGTTAATGTGGTCTATAAGGTCTGGATTTTGAAGGGTATGGAAGATTGAAATATCAAACTGGTAAGGTAGAAGGAGGTCATCAATAGCAAGGGAGAGTTTGCTAATGTCAGAGGAAGTGAGCTCCTGACCATAGAGTGTTATGTCAACATCGGAGTATGGTTTATAATTGCCTTTGGCACGTGAGCCGTATAGGACAACCCTCTCAATCTTGGGATAGGCAGCAAATGTTTTTGACAGTCTGTCCCATTGCTCATCTTTCAGGCCATACTTCATTTGTTTGCATCAAGTTTTGCGAGCATGGCACTCTCATATTTTACAAAGAGAGGATAACTGAGCCAGCGCTTTCCTATAATTTGAAAAACGCTGAATCCATCTGATGTCCGTCTCTTTTGTTGGCATACGTTACCTGTTTTATATGTTTTTGCAAAAATAGTAAAAATAATCTATTTTTGCACTTGCATCGTAAGTAATTAACATGTTTCTGCAATAATGATTAAGACAATAATTTTTGATTTGGGAGGTGTGGTTGTTGCGTTGGATTTTGAAGGCGCGATACGCCGTTTTGAGGAGATTGGCATACCGGAACCACGTAACATTCTTGACCCATATAAACAGATGGGTTTCTTTGGTGATTTGGAGAGCGGTAAGATTACAGGTGATGAGTTTAGGCGTCAGCTCTGCCTTTATGCGGGTCATAATGTGACAGAGGAGGAGTGCATATATGCGTGCAGAGGGTTTGTCAGCCATGTGCCTCAACGTAATCTCGATGCCCTTACCCAGCTTCGTAAGGAAGGATACCGCTTGCTGTTGCTTTCTAACACTAATCCACTTATAATGAAATGGGCCATGTCACCGGAGTTTGACGGGAAAGGACATAAACTCAGTGATTATTTTGATGCTTGTTACCTCAGTTACGAGTGCAAACTAATGAAACCATCTAAAGAGATATTCCAGATGGTGCTGGATAGTGAGAATATTAAAGCAGATGAGACCCTCTTCCTTGACGATAGCGAACTGAATGTGGCGGCTGCCCAAACTTTTGGGATACACACAATCTGCCCTAAAAACAATGCAGACTGGAGAGATGATTTGAGGCGGTGCTTAGAACTATAAATATCAAAATCCACGCAGACGGCAATCCATCTTATCCTGAACGTGAAGAGTGGCAGCCTATGCACTTTATCAGGTAAGGATAATTTTTATGCTGTTGCCCTAAGGTTTTGTGCTCACGCCTTTGTCAGCAGGAACGCCTTAAAGTCTGTGAACTCTTTGGTCATGTCAACGCTCTGCTTGGTTCCCTTCATGAACTCCTGAAGCTTTTGCGGAATCTCAATCTTGGTGCCAAGGATAGCCTCCACTTTCTCAAGGAACTTGGCAGGGTGGGCTGTCTCAAGGAATATACCTGTCTCACCTGGTTTCAGGCCGTCTTTGAGAGCCTGATATCCGCAAGCACCGTGAGGGTCAAGGATATAACCTGTGGTACGGTGGCACTCCTTAATGGTGGCTGCAATCTGCTCATCGTTGTATGTGCAGCCTGAAATCTCAGCGCAGATGGCACTATGAGAATTGCCGTACAGGTCAAGTACGCGTGCAAAGTTGCTTGGGTCACCCACATCCATTGCGTTTGCAAGAGTGGCCACAGATGGGCGTGGAGAATATACTCCAGTCAGCAGGTACTGGTAGAAAATGTCATTCTTATTGTTTGCGGCGATGAAACGCTTTACAGGTAGACCCATGCGCTTGCCAAACAGTCCGGCGGTTATGTTGCCAAAGTTACCGCTTGGTACGCAGATAACAGAGTTGTCAGCAAGTCCAAGGCGCTTTAGCTGTGCGTAGCCGTAGAAATAGTAGAACGCCTGTGGCAGGAAACGGGCCACGTTTATAGAGTTCGCCGATGTCAGCTTCATCTTGGCGTTAAGTTCGTCATCCATAAAGGCGCTCTTAACCAGACGCTGGCAGTCATCAAATGTGCCGTCAACCTCTATTGCAGTAATGTTTTTGCCAAGGGTGGTGAACTGACACTCCTGAATCTTGCTTACCTTGCCTTTAGGGTAGAGTACAAACACGCGGATACCGTCAACACCAAGGAATCCGTTTGCCACTGCGCTGCCGGTGTCACCACTGGTGGCTACAAGCACGTTTACAAGCCCGCCTTTGTTCTCCTTGCGTATAAAATAGCCGAGAAGTCTTGACATAAAGCGTGCGCCCACATCCTTGAATGCAAGTGTAGGTCCATGGAACAGCTCCAAAGAGTATATGTTCTCCTCAACTTTTACAAGTGGCACGTCAAATGAGAGTGTGTCATACACAATCTTCTTAAGACTTTCTGCATCAACGTCCTCTCCAAAGAATGCGTCAGCCACTCTGTAGGCAATCTCCTGGAATGAAAGTTTGTCAATCTCATCAAAGAAACTCTGTGGCAGTGCTTTGATAACATCTGGCATAAACAAGCCTTTGTCACTTGCCAGTCCTTTAACTACCGCCTCTTCAAGGCTGATGCCGCTAACTTTTCCGTTTGTACTATAATATTTCATAATTTTTAACTTTCAACTTTCAACTAAGTACTAACTTAATAAACTCATCTCCCTTCACCAGCCCGTACGCTCCTTTTTCCGCCTCTTTTTCACTGTAAAGTGTTGTGGCGTCAGGCTCTATGCCTGGATAGTAAATAAGGAACGGAATAGGGTTGGCTGTATGTGTCTTTATGGCGCAAGGAGTAGGGTGGTCTGGCAGCACTGCTATGGTAACAGGCTCATCCCAGTTCTTAACCTCCTCATATATTGGTCCGATGATACGGCTGTCAAGATACTCTACAGTCTTGATTTTCAAATCAACGTTGCCCTCATGGCCAGCCTCGTCACTTGCCTCCACGTGCAGGAATACAAAGTCATCACCGCTCTTAAGTGCGTTAATGGCAGCCTGTGCCTTGCCTTCATAGTTTGTATCATAAAGGCCTGTTGCGCCCTCCACGTCAATGTTCTTAAGTCCTGCGTATACGCCAATTCCTTTTATAAGGTCAACCGCCGATATCACAGAGCCCCTCTTAATTCCAAATTTCTGCGCCAGTGTCTGCATACTTGGCTTGTAGCCTGGAGACCACACCCAGATGCTGTTGGCAGGGTCTTTGCCCTCTGCCATACGCTTAAGGTTAACAGGGTGGTTTTTAAGCAGCTCCTGTGTCTTTAGTGTAAGTTCGTTCAGTTTGTCTGCCGTTTCCTGTGCCTCTGGAACTGCAGCCTTTACCATTACGCTGCGGAACGGAGTGCCCGGAACATCATGAGGCGGGGTGCAGATAATGCGCTTGTCGCCGCCTTTCATGATAAGCAGATGGCGGTACGATATTCCGTTATGGAACGTGAACACATCATCACCGAGCTTCTCCTGAAGGTAATCAATAAGCACCTTGGCCTCCTCATTTGAAATGTGACCAGCTGAGTGGTTCTTAATTTTTTCATCCTCGATGCAGATGATGTTGCACCTCATTGCCATTTCGCCAGGCTTGATGTCAACGCCTATGCTGGCGGCCTCAAGTGAGCCTCTGCCCTCAAAACATTGTGCCACACTATAGCCAAGAACCTCCATATTTGCAATTTCACTGCCTGGCTTAAAGCCCTTAGGCACTGTGGCAAACATACCGCAGCGTCCGTTCTTTGCCAGCAAGTCCATATATGGTGTCTTAGCCGCCTCAATGACAGTCTTTCCGCCTAACTTTTCAATAGGCTCATCTGCCATTCCATCTCCAAGTATTATTATATATTTCATAAATTCTCGCTATATTCTTGATAGTATTTTGGTAAAGCCTCTTTCACAATCTTAACTGTTTCATCCATGCTTAGTGTGCTTTCCGCACCTGAAGCATTAAAATGACCACCGCCGCCAAATAGCTCTGAGGCCATCTTGCTCACGTTAAAGTTGCCTTGTGAGCGGAATGAGAGTTTCATTACACCGCGCTCCTCTTTGATGAAGATGCTACAGATAACATCGCCGATGGTGAGAGGCATATTTACAAACCCTTCACTGTCACCTGGCTTATAGTTGAAGCGGAGCATCTCGTCATAACTAAGTGTGAGTATGGCTGTCTGATACTCTTTCAACACTTGCATCTTTTTGTACATCATGTAGCCCATAAGCCTCATTCTGCTCTCTGAGTAGTTGTCAAAAAGTTTACGCGTGAGCGCATCCTTGTCAACGCCTTTTCTTAGAAGCTCGCATATTATGGAGTAAATCTCAGGGCTGTTTGCATTATATGTAAGGCCTCCTGTATCAGTAAGCATACCTGCGCAGATGCACTCGGCACTCTCTAATGACATCTCAGTGAAGTAGCCCATGCGGCATATAAGACGGAACACAAGCTCGCTTGTAGAGGCTATTTCAGGGTGGGAGATGGTGACATCGCAGAAGCCGCTGTTATGAAGATGGTGGTCAATCATAACCTTCATAACCGGACTCTCTCCTATGATACCAGCCATTGCACCAATACGGCTAAGGTCATTAAAATCAAGGCAGAAGATAAGGTCACACTCACTGATTGCCTTCTTGGCGTCAAGCTCCTGAGTCTCAAAATTCAGAATCTCCTTGGCGCAAGGCAGACACTGCAGGTAGTCTGGAATACCGTCTGGCAGAATTATGGTTGTCTCTTTCTCATGTGAATAGAGGAAGTGATACAAGCCAAGCGATGAGCCCACCGCATCGCCGTCCGGTCTTTTGTGAGCCACTATTACAATCTTACTGGCCTTATTAATAAGATTCAGTGTTTCAACTATGCTTTCTTCGGGTATAACTTTTGTTATCATAGGCATGTCTTTCAAATAGGCAAAGTTACAACTTTTATTTGAATCAATATATCAATAAGCTGTAAAATCGCTACTATTGAGAGTGATGCCATAAGGTCTCTTGCCCTGCGGCTCTCAGTAAAGGCGTAAAAAGTGAGTATGGCGGCAAACATTCCTATCACCATCCAGCCGCTCACCCTTAGGCCGTTAATAACGGAGTATGGCAGATTCACAATGTACTCAACGCCTGTGCGCAGATAGGTTGTCACGGTATCCGCTGCAAGTCCCGCAAATCCTGCGATTGTTTGTAATGGGCTGACTATTAGCATTATGGCTGAAGTGTAGATAATGATAAATGCAGCCGGCACCACTAAGAAGTTTGTTAGAAGGCTGTATGTTGGTATCTGGTGAAAATAGTAGACTGTAAGTGGCAGTGTGCCAATCTGTGCCGCCGCCGATACGCATATCATGCTCCAAGCTATATTAAGGAGCCTGCTTTTCAGTGTTAGCAATGAGTAAATTTTGGGGTAGAAAAGCAGAATGCTGATTACCGCGGCGTAACTTAATTGAAATCCAACGTCAAAGAGATATAGCGGTTTGTACATCAGCATTATGAACGCCGATGTGAAGACTGCATTCAAACTCACATTCCTGCGTTCAATTATGACCGCCACTGATATCAGGCTGAACATCAGGGCGGAACGCACCACGCTTGCCGGCAGACCGCAGATAAAGGCGTAGGCCCACAGGCACAGAATTGTGATTATGTGAGACAGTATGGTTATTGTACGCCTTCTTGGAAGAAGTGATGTGAGCCAAAGCATAATCATGTAGATAATGCCCACGTGCAGTCCGCTGACAGCCAGCACATGAGAGCCGCCTGACATGGAGAACTGCTTTTTTGTGTCACGGTCAAGGCCGTCCTTTTTGCCTAAGGTGATGGCTGAGATAATCCCTACGTTATCAGATGACGTGTGCTCTTTGTAAATGTCAATAAGGCTCTCTCTTACCTCTAACGCTTTGGCCTCTAATGCTGTAGGAGTGTTGTGGGCTTTGTTATATTGATAAATCTTGTACGATGTTACGCATCGGTGTTCATGAAATTCATACGGGAGCGTCATATTGTATGATATAATGCCTATGGCTGTGAAAAGCAGGGTGATGTAGATGCCGCATATATGGCGCATGTTGTAGCCCTTGCCGCGGAAGTAGAGCCTGTCTGTAATAAACAGGCACAAGGCAAGCACGGATATAAAAATAGCGATGGTATAACTAAGTGTGTACCACGCTATTATTACACCCGCAATATACGGCAGAAGCAGCCGTAAGAACGGTATTTGGTGAATATTCATTAGAGCGACTTCAGGCTCTTGATGGTTTCAATAGGGTCTTGTGATTTGAAAACAAAGTTGCCGGCCACCAGAATATCAGCGCCACACTCCACAAGTTTGCGTCCTGTTTCAAGGTTTACGCCTCCGTCTATCTCAATAAGGGCGCTTGCATTCTTGCGCTCAATGAGTTCACGCAGCTGGCGGGTCTTGCTCAGTGTGTTCTCTATGAACTTCTGGCCACCGTAGCCTGGGTTCACAGACATGAGCAGAACCATATCCACATCACTCACAATATCCTCAAGCAGGCAGACAGGAGTGTGAGGGTTAAGAGTTACTGCAGCCTTTGCTCCTGTTGCCTTGATTTTTTGAATGGTGCGGTGCAGGTGTGTGCAAGCCTCATAATGCACGTTTATGTAAGTGGCTCCAATCTTGGCAAAGTTCTCAATGAATTTGTCAGGCTCCACTATCATAAGGTGTACATCAAGCGGTTTAGTGCAGATGTCCTTAAATGATTCAATAACAGGGAAACCGAATGAAATGTTAGGCACAAACACTCCGTCCATAATGTCAAGGTGGAGCATGTCAGCCTCACTGCGGTTAATCATCTCAATGTCTGACGCCAGATGAGCAAAGTCAGCTGACAGCAGGGAAGGGGATACCAGACTCATAAATTCAAGACTTTAATTTTTCAAGTCATAAAGATACGTCAAATTTCCTTCACTGCGCATACCGTTCACCGGATAAATTTCAGCAAACTGCAAAATGGCGTCAATAGTACTCTGCCGTGGAGAGCGGAGAGGTTTTTCACAATCACTTGTAATAGAATAACCATTTAGGTCTTTGTAGGTGTAATGTCTCGTCATAGGCTTGTTATTTATCTAATAACGCCTTGACGTCACCTATTATTGTATCAGCCTATATAATTTTTTTCTTTCGCCAGTTTGCGCATGTTGAGTATGGCGTAGCGCATTCTGCCGAGCGATGTGTTAATGCTGCAGCCAAGCTGTTCTGAGATCTCTTTGAAGCTCTTGTCCTCATAAAATCTCATGTAGACAATCTGCCTTTGGTTTTCCGGCAGGTACTTTACAAGGCCCAGAAGTTGGTTCTCTGTCTGAATTGATATTATGAAATCCTCGATGCTGCCATCGCTGATATCCTTGTTGTTTAGGAGCGTGAAGTCTTCATTCTCAGCAGAGACTACGTTCTTGCTGGCGTTGGCGCGCATATAGTCCATCACCATATTGTGAGCTATGCGCATAACCCAGTAACGGAACTTGCCCTCCTCACTGTATGAGCGGTTGCGTATACAGGTAATTACTTTGATGAAGGTCTCCTGAAAGATATCATTGCTGTCATCCTCGTTCTTTACGTATGAGTAAATATGCGAGAATATATAGTCTTTATGCCTTAGGAGAAGGTGACCAAAAGCCTCATTGTTACCGTCTGCGTAGAGCTTGACAAGCTCTTCATCAGACATCTGGTTAAATAATGTCATTCTTTACAAGTGTTGATAGTGTAGTAAAGTGTCTGACCTATAGGCTAATTTGGTTTAAATGAATATTTGTTGTTTTTATTGTGCAAAAGCATGGCAAATTTATACAAATTTTAATAAAAAACAAAGAAACACGGATAAAATCCGTGTTTCTTTCGTGTGATATGTTAAATTTTTTAATTTCTAACTGCCTCAGAGCCGCTGACGATATCGATAAGGTCAGTGGTGATAGACTCCTGACGGGCTCTGTTATACTGCTGTGTGATTTCAGAGAGCAGGTTCTGTGCATTGTCAGACGCAATCTGCATGGCCGTGGTTCTTGCTCCGTATTCAGAAGCGTAAGAGTCAAGCAGTGTGGCGTAGAATATCAGTTTTACCACAATAGGTACTAAATTCTCCACAAATGTCTTGGCGTCCGGCTCCACAAAGTATAGCCTGTTTGAACCGGATTTTGCTTCAATGGAAGGCAGAGGCAGGAACTGGTCACATGTAGGTATCTGAACACCAGAGTTCTTAAAGTGGTTGTACAGAAGCTCTATGCGGTCTGTTTTGCCGTTTGTGAAGCTTTCAGTAAGGCTTTTTGCCACCTCACTTGACTTGTTGTAGTCCGGTTTTTCACAGATATGTACATAGTTGCTGTCAATTTCTATATTCTCATTAAGCCTAATGGTGTATTTTAGTGCGTCAGCCACCTTCTTGCCTATAGGAATTATTAGAATCTTATGACCAGCCTCCAAATGTTCTGCGATAGACTTTTTCAGCAGTTTTATAATATTTGAGTTAAACGCACCGCAGAGTCCTGAACTTGAAGTTACAGGAATAAGCGTAACGTGTTTCACCTCACGCTCCACAGAAAGTGACACCTTGAAGTTCTCATCATCAATGGAGCCCATATATCTTGCAAGAACATCTGTGAGCTTGTTCTTATAGGGAACTGTGCTCAGGGTGCGCTCCTCCGCCTTGTGAAGTTTTGCAGCCGCCACCATCTTCATGGCGGATGTAATCTTCAGAGTGGAGGTTACGGAACCTATTCTTGCTCGTATCTCTTTTAGTGATGCCATCTATTACTGTTTGAACTGTTTAGCCAGATTCAAGGCCTCTGTTGTAAGAATCTCTTTAACGTTATCATCAATCTTGCCAGCCTTAAGCACGTCAAGAACATCTTCACGGTGCTTTACAGAGAGAAGCTCCAGGAATCTCTTTTCAAACTCCGCCACTTTGTTCTCTGGAACATCCTTAAGAAGTCCGTTAGTGCCACAGAATATGATGGCAATCTGGTCTTCTGCTGTAAGTGGTGAGTACTGAGGCTGCTTAAGAATCTCAGTGTTCTTACGTCCCTTATCAAGAATAGCCACTGTAGTTTGGTCAAGGTCTGAACCAAACTTACTGAATGACTCCAATTCACGGAACTGAGCCTGGTCAAGTTTCATTGTACCAGCCACTTTCTTCATTGACTTAATCTGAGCGTTACCTCCTACACGTGATACTGAGATACCTACGTTGATAGCAGGACGCACACCTGAGTTAAAGAGGCTTGACTCTAGGAATATCTGACCGTCAGTAATTGAAATTACGTTTGTAGGGATGTACGCTGATACGTCACCTGCCTGAGTCTCAATGATAGGAAGAGCTGTTATAGAACCGCCACCCTTAACAATATCTTTGATAGAGTCAGGCACGTCATTCATCTTGCGGGCTACATTATCATTAGCGATAATCTTAGCGGCACGCTCCAGAAGACGTGAGTGCAGGTAGAATATATCACCAGGATAAGCCTCACGTCCAGGTGGACGACGAAGAATAAGAGACACTTCACGATAGGCGACAGCCTGCTTTGAAAGGTCATCATAGATGATAAGTGCATGACGGCCTGTGTCTCTGAAATACTCTGCAATGGCTACACCTGCGTATGGTGCATAGTACTGCATGGCTGCAGGGTCTGACGCTGTGGCTGAAACCACAATAGTGTATTTCATGGCGTCATATTTCTCCAGAGTCTGAACCAAGTTTGCAATGGTGGAACCCTTCTGACCAATACCTACATAGATACAGTATATTGGATCACCGTTATCGTAGTTAGCCTTTTGGTTGATAATGGTATCTACTGCAATAGCTGTCTTACCTGTCTGACGGTCACCAATGATAAGCTCACGCTGACCACGTCCTATAGGTATCATTGCGTCAATAGCCTTCAAACCAGTTTGGAGAGGCTCGTTTACAGGCTGACGGAACAAAACGCCAGGAGCCTTGCGCTCCAGAGGCATCTCATACGCCTTGCCCTCAATAGGTCCCTTGCCGTCAATAGGCTGGCCAATGGTGTTTATAACGCGTCCGAGCATTCCCTCTGTTGCCATGATAGAGGCAATACGTTTGGTTCTTTTAACGGTGAAACCCTCTTTAATTGAAGATGTCGCACCCATGAGAACTATACCCACGTTATCCTCCTCAAGGTTTTGAACAATACCCATCACACCGTTCTCAAACTCAACAAGCTCATTAGCCTGAACGTTGTTGAGGCCAAAGACACGTGCCACGCCATCACTGACCTGAAGAACCTTTCCAATCTCTTCAAATTCTAATTTGTTTTTGAAACCATCCAGTTTCTGTTTGAGAACACTGGATATTTCACTTGGTTTAATGTCTGGCATAATATTCTAAATTACTTAATTGTCCTTTTATACTGGCATCCATGCGGTTGCTCTCTATGTCAAGAATGAAACCGCCTATAATACCGCTGTCAATCTTTTGTCTGACTTCTATGTTGTTAGAGCCACTGAGCTTTGAAATATATTTCTTTATTGCCTCAAAAGATTCTTTTGAAAGCTCAGAAGCACTTGTTAACGTGCTAATTACAATGTTTTTTTCTTTGCGGTAAATCTGCTCGTACATGCGCACAATGGATGGCATATACTCTTCACGCTTCTCATCTATGACAAAATTGATGAAGTTGAGAACGTCAGGGCTTGCCTTCTTGCCGCCAGCCACAGATATAAGAAGGTCTTTCTTCTCACTGTCAGTGATGGTGGGGGAGGCCAACGCCGCCTCTATCTCAGGATACTGGTCAAACGCCATGCCCATGGCAGAAAATTCAGCGTACACCAAATCCTCAGTCTTCTTCTCTTTTGCGCTCATAAGGAGTGCGCGCGCATATCTTGTTGATATTTTTCCGCTATTCATTATGCTTTTAGCTTGCAGGTGTATCCTTCTCCATAGATGTCAGCAGGCGGCTTACGTAGTCACTTTGTGCCTTTTTATTGGCAAGTTCTGTCATAAGCACCTTCTCCGCCATCTCAATAGACAGGGATGCAACCTCTTTTCTCAACTCTTTGATAGCATTCTCTCTTTCACGTCTTATCTGGTCATTGGCGGCCTCAATAATTTTAGCAGCCTCCTGTTCAGCCTTGGCTTTTGCCTCAGATATCATCTTCTGGTTCAAGTCTTTAGTCTCCTGAACCATCTTGAGCTGCTCGGCCTGTGCCTGAGCAATAATCTGATTACCCTTGGCCTCCAGACTCTCCAGAGTTTTTACAGCCTCGTCAGCTTTTCTAAGTGACTCAGCTATATGCTCTTGACGCTGGCTTACCGATTTCAGGAGTACCGGCCATGCAAATTTGGCAAGTATGAAAAATAGTATGCTGAACGCTACAAGCATCCAGATAACCAATCCTGCTTCGGGTAGGAAAAGATTCATAAACTTTAATTTTTAATAGTAAACAAACATTTTGGGGCGTGCCCCAGTTTTGGCATTGACCATATAAAGCCTTTCGGGTTCTTTTGAAAAGGACCCGATAAGGCGTATGGCGTGGTATTAAACCAATATGGCTAATGCACAGATAATGATAGCAAACAGGGTTACACCCTCAATAAGAGCTGCGGCGATAATCATGCTTGAACGAATATCACCTGCTGCTTCAGGCTGGCGTGAAATGGCTTCCATTGCTGTACCACCAATACGTCCGATACCAAGTCCAGCACCTATAATGGCAATTGCTGCACCTATACTTGCACCCAATTTAGCTAATGATGCGCCTGCTGCGGCGGCTTGAAGAATAATTGATAACATAATTTTGTTTTATAAATGTTTAATAAATATTACTTCGTTTAACTCTCAATTCTCAACTTTCATGATGCTCAACCTGCGCCAGCCCTATGAATATGGCTGAAAGCATTGTGAATACGTATGCCTGAATGAACGCTACCAGCAGCTCCAGACAGTACATAAACACTGAGAACAGAATTGACACCACTGACACGCCTGCACCCACGGCCACTCCCATTATTGATGAGAAAATGAATATGAGGCAGATAAGCACCAGTATTATCATGTGGCCTGCAAATATGTTTGCAAAGAGCCTTATCATAAGCGCAATAGGCTTTGTGAACGTTGATATAATCTCAATAACAGGCATAAGCGGAAGCGGAGCCTTGAGGAACAGCGGCACCTCAGGCCACAGAACCTCTTTCCAGTACTCCCTTGTTCCAAATACGTTGGTAATCACGTATGTGAACATTGCAAGCACAAAGGTTATTGAGATATTACCTGTAAGGTTGGCGCCGAACGGGAATATTGGCACCAGACCCATAAGGTTGTTAAGCAGAATAAAGAAGAAGACTGTGAGCAGGTAAGGGGAGTAGCGTAGGTACTTGTCACCTAATGCCGGCTTAATTACGTCTGCTTCAATATAGTTGATTACAGCCTCTAACAGATTATGACCTTTTGAAGGCACGCCAAGCGGATTCTTCTTATATTTGGCCGCCATAGGCACAAATATGAGAATGAGAATAAGGCTTGACAGCAGCAGTGCAAAAACGTTACGTGTTATGGAGAGGTCAAACGGACGCACAATCTCACCTTGTGAGTTGGTCTCCACTATCTTTCCGTCATAGTCGCCGCCTTTCTGAATGAAGAAACCTTCATACATATCGCCGTGGGTCACCTTATTGGCGCCAAACACAAACCAGCCTCTCTCAGCACTCCTCACAATAACAAGAAGCGGCACTGAGATAGGGTGGCCGTTTATCTCAGTTATGTGGTACTCGTATGCGTCACCTATGTGTGAGAATATAACATCCTTTGCATCAAAGGGCTCATTCTCTTCAACCTCCGATGCCACCTCTGGTGCTGCAACAGAGTCCTGCTGCACAGCCTCCACTTCATCAGCGTATGCTATTACTGAAAAAAGTGATAATGTTAATATGTAGAAAAACTTCCTCATCTTTACGTTAATAATTCTTAACTCTCAACTCTCAACTTTCAACTGTTTAGTGTTGGTATTTCAGACTCATCAGCGTCTCCTCAACCAGGAATATGAAATAGTAGACAGAGGCTCTTATAGGAATCCATACGTCTACGTCCTTGGCTACAAACACATATATGATGAGCGGACATATTATGAAAAAGAATTTGCATGCCTTGTATACGAAAAATATCTTTACCCCGGAGTTACTGCTGAAAAACTTCTCCAAATTCAGGCAATACATCACCTGTGTCATTGTGAACAGAACGGGTATTGCAATGTAAATGTCTGAAAAGTCTCTCTTGAAGGCTATCTGATTTACTCCGTAGAGCACTATCTCAAGCACTACAATTGAAATCAGTGATATTATCAGCTCACTCTTGTTTCTCATCTTGCTCAACGCACGCTGTAACTACATTGTCGCTAATCTCCACAAATCCGCTGCTGACAGGGAATTTCAGTTTCTCCTGAGATTCACTGGTTTCCACTAATATCTCACCTTTCTCAAGAAGAGATACGATAGGAGCGTGATTTTCAAGCGCTGTGAAACTGCCATTGACAGACGGAATTGTAACTGCCACAGCCTCACCTGTGAAAATCTGTTTTTCTGGAGCTAATATCGCGACTTTCATATTACTTATTGCTTACTCTCTTTAATCATTGCCTCACCCTTGGCTATGGCTTCCTCTATAGTGCCTACAAAGTTGAATGCTGACTCTGGATACTGGTCACATTCACCGTCCATAATCATGTTGAAGCCCTTTATTGTGTCTTCAATAGATACAAGAACGCCCTTCATACCGGTGAACTGCTCTGCAACGTGGAATGGCTGTGACAGGAATCTCTGTACACGACGTGCACGGTGAACCGCTATCTTGTCACTCTCAGAGAGCTCCTCCATACCCAGGATGGCTATGATGTCCTGAAGCTCCTTATAGTGCTGAAGCAGCTCAATAACGCGCTGTGCTGTTTTATAGTGGGCTTCACCTATTATGTTAGGGTCAAGAATACGGCTTGTTGAGTCAAGTGGGTCAACAGCAGGGTAGATACCAAGCTCGGCTATCTTACGGCTAAGCACTGTTGTTGCATCCAAGTGAGAGAATGTGGTGGCAGGAGCAGGGTCAGTAAGGTCATCAGCAGGCACGTAAATAGCCTGTACTGATGTGATTGAACCATTCTTGGTTGAAGTGATTCGCTCCTGCATCTGTCCCATCTCAGTGGCAAGTGTTGGTTGGTAACCTACGGCTGATGGCATACGGCCAAGCAGCGCAGACACCTCTGAACCTGCCTGTGTGAAACGGAATATGTTGTCAATAAAGAACAGGATGTCATTTCCCTTGCCGTCTTTTCCTACTGCGTCACGGAAAGACTCAGCTACGGTAAGACCTGATAATGCTACAGAAGCACGTGCTCCAGGAGGCTCGTTCATCTGACCGAACACAAGTGATATCTTACTGTTTTTCAAGGCTTCCTTGTCAATCTTAGTAAGATCCCAGTCTCCCTTCTCCATGCTCTCAAGGAACTCCTTGCCGTAGTCTATTACATTTGATTCAAGCATCTCACGCAGAAGGTCATTACCCTCACGTGTACGCTCTCCAACACCTGCAAACACACTATAGCCGCCATATCCTTTGGCTATGTTGTTAATGAGCTCCATGATAAGCACTGTCTTGCCTACACCGGCACCACCAAACAGACCAATCTTACCACCCTTAAGGTAAGGTTCAAGAAGGTCTATAACCTTGATACCTGTGAAAAGGATCTCTTTACTTGTGGCAAGATCTTCATATTTAGGTGGCTCGCGGTGGATAGGGTATCCGCCATTTTTGCTGAGTTCCCCTATGCCGTCAATTGCATCACCTGTTACGTTTAGCAGACGTCCTTTAATCTGGTCGCCTATAGGCATTGAGATAGGTGCGCCGAGCGGAGTCACTTTCATGCCTCTCTTAAGGCCGTCAGTAGAGTCCATGGCAATAGACCTAACTGTGTTCTCACCTATGTGCTGTTGACACTCAAGTATGAGTTTCAGTCCATTGTCTCTTGTTATTTCAAGAGCATCATGAATTTTTGGAAGATTGTTTCCGCCTTCTTCAAAATATACGTCCACCACTGGACCTATTATTTGAGTTACGGAGCCGGTAATTTGAGCCATATCGCTTGTAGTATTTAATATTCTTTGCAAATGCACCCCAAAATTAGGCAAAAAAAATCACAACTACAAGTATTTGTTTTGTAATTGTGATTTTTTTTAGAAAAAAGATGTTTTCGTTACTTTGATATGTCCGGACGACTTGCCAAGACAGTGTTTATCCAGTAATCTTTTACTTTGTCCCACTCATAATAAACGCCATTTACGCCCTCTATAGGCAGGTGGCACTCCTTCTCATTTAGCATTATCTTCACTAATACAGGATTTTTTGCGTTTTTTGTCTTGAAGAATATCAACTGTATGTTGCAGGCCATAGGGAACATGGTGTATGAACGCCAGTTCTCTGCCAGATCCTCCATGCTGGTGGCTCTGTAGGCGCAGTTGTCAAGGTGCATGAGAGCAGCCAGCGGAAGCAGTATGCCGTCATGCCCGAATCGCATGGTGGCAGCATCGCCGCCGTTAGATATAATGGTGTCAGCAGTGGTGATTATGTTCATGAGAAGCTCCTCATGTGCGTATGGCCTGGCATATTTTGTAACGGGGCTGAACCCGCAGTTGTTATACCAGAAGTAGTTTGAGTACATCCAGCTGTTATAGCACTCCTCAAGTGTGAACAGTGGCAGCAGCTCTTCATGATAGTCTGTGTTCTGCATGCTTATGGCCAGTTCATAGAGCATGGAGTAGAAACGGCGCTTGGTGAGCGGCATTACAGACTCATCATATTCAGTGAATAGTTCACCTATGATTCTGTCTGGCTTTATGAGCTCCTCCTTAGCCTTCTCCAGCGCCTCCTTGAACTCTTTCCCTGATTCAAGTTTGTGCAGAGGGTCTGGTCTGTTGCTTGCTCCGTTATTCATATAATACAGGTCAGCCACCGATGCGTCAGTGTGTATCTCAAGCTGCGGATTGCAGCCTTTGAGTGTGTAGCACTCGCTCATCATAGAGAGCATACACCTTGCCACTACTGTGGAACGTGCGTCTATGCGTTTGCGCCCCTTGAACACTTCTGGAAAGTTGTGGTACATACGACGTGCCACATCGGCGTGCTGGCGGAAGCCGAGCGATGTTAGCTCTCCGTAACGGTCTCTTGCAATGTACTCAAGTGTGTCAACCAGCTGCATTACAAGGCGTCCTGTCTCTGTAAGTGTTCCAAGTGAGTCTGCCTTGTGAAGCACCTCCTGCGGCTTTACGTAGTCTTTTTTACCGAGCAGGTATCTGGAGCCGTGCCTCTGGTATGTGCTTATATAAAACGGTTTGTAGCCTTTGGGGGCTTTTGTGTAATGTGTGGTGTCTGGCGTAGGGTAGGCGTAGTATTGGTTGCCTGCAAGCTCCAGATTCTCATCTATCTCCTCTTTGGCTGTTCTTGCAAACACAGCGATGGAGGAGAGTGCAATAATTAATAGGATTGATATTCGTTTCATATTATTTTAGTCTAAAAACTGGTTTAACTCTTTATAAAGGCGCTGTATGGGTAGCCCCATGACATTAAAGTAGGAGCCCACAATCTTCTCTATGCCTATGTAGCCTATCCACTCCTGAACTCCGTATGAGCCGGCTTTGTCAAAAGGCTTGTACACGTCAATGTAGTGCTCTATCTCTTCAAGGCTCAAGGCTGTGAATGTAACTTCTGACAGGGCGTGGAATACTTTACTGGAGCATTGTTACGGCCTCACTGCGTGACTGCGGCTTGCCCAGCACATTGTTATTCACTAAGACCACCGTGTCTGCCGTTATGGCAAGGGTGCCTTCTGACATAAGGGGTAGATATGCGTCAGCTTTATGCTCCGCTATGTATGTGGGTATCTGTGCT
Source organism: uncultured Bacteroidales bacterium (assembly GCA_900316125.1). Taxonomy (GTDB): domain Bacteria; phylum Bacteroidota; class Bacteroidia; order Bacteroidales; family Paludibacteraceae; genus Enterocola. The sequence continues at coordinate 17,469 of ONBO01000007.1, forward strand.
CCTTGCAGCCCGTCCGGATAGCGCTCGTCAGTGTCTACGCTGGTACACTGAAAGTCTACCTCTAATCCCTTCAGCAGCTCACGGCGACGTGGGGACTGGGACACAAGAACCACACTGTAATTTTTTAATTTATCTGGTAATAACATATTATATGAATACACTAAACAACATCCCGACCAGCATTGTGATCTTGAGGGTGAGGCTGGCGGCGGAGTAGCCGCTGCGGCACTGTGCGGTCCATAGCTGGTATATAAAATATAGGCAAAGCACCTCAAGCGCAATGGCGAATGAGAGTGTGATTCTGTCTATCGGTGTTTTAAGAACAAATAGGGCAAAGTAGGCTATGACGGCCATGGTTATTACGGTTATTACGCTGATAACCACTTTGCTAACTGTTACGCCCCATACTATAGGCATGGTGCGGCACTCCATCTCACGGTCTCCCTCTATATCCTCAATGTCCTTTACCATCTCACGTATCAAGGTGAATAGGAATGCAAACAGGGAGAATCCAAGAATCCAGTTCCAAACTTCCTGAATTGGGTCTGTCTTGAGTAGAATCAGCATACTTAGAAGGTCTGGGTTTGACTGAAGTTTGAGTATCAGCGCCTTGTTTGAAACATATCCCACCAGAAATACGCATAGGAAAGTGCAGATGGATATCATTATATTGCCAAGCAGAAGCTGGCGTTTGTAGCTTGATGAGTAGAACCACAGTATGCCTGACACGCCTGCGTATATGAAGACCAATGTAAGATCTCTTGTTATGGCAGCCAAGGCTATGCCTGCTATGTTCCCTATTACAAGGAGAGTCTGGAAGTATGTGCCAGCCTGAGCCCTTGTCACTGTTTTGCCTACAATAACCTTTGACGGCTTGTTTATCTCGTCAATTTTGGTGTCAAAATAGTCATTGATAACATATCCTGCTGCCGCTATCGTCAGAATTGAGACCATCAGAAGGCTGAACACAAGCGGAAACAAATCTATTGACACACCGCACTTGTAGTAAATGGGGTTCACCACGCAGAACTGCATCAGACACACCACCAATGCAATCATCAAAATGTTTATCGGCCTAATTAACTTTATATAGTTTATCATGCTGGAAATTTAAAATTTTTAACTTTCAACTATTACCACACAAACACCTCACCAGTCATCCACTTATCCTGCGCGCGCATTGTCTGTTCAATGATGTCACGCACGCAGCCGCAACCACCGTTTATGTGTGAAATGTAGTCTACCACCTCCTTAACCTCATGGGCGGCGTCAGCAGGGCAGCAGGATATTCCCGCCTGGCGCAAAACTGGTATATCGGGGAGATCATCACCCATATATACAATCTCACTGTCAGTCAGGTTGTGCTTTTGCTTAAAGTGCTCGTAGTCAGTAAGTTTGTTGGCTGACTTGCAATAAAGGCTCTCAATCTCAAAAATCTTGCAGCGGTTGCGCACCATGGTGGTGTCAGCCCCGGTAATTACAGCCACTATATAGCCGCTCTTCATGGCGTATTGCAGCGCATAGCCGTCCTTTACATTGGCGGTGCGTATGGGAGTGCCGTCTTCCGTCATATTCATAAGTGATGAGGAAAGCACGCCGTCCACGTCAAAAACAAACGCCTTAATCTTGTGAAGTCTCTCTTTGTAGTTGCTCATTCTCTAATTGTATGGCTTTGCTAATGGTTTTGTATATCTCTAAATCACACCCCGATAAGAGCCCTCTCTGCATCTGCATCACCTTTTCATCATTTCTTACGGCTGGGCCTGTCTGCGCTTTTGCCGGCTCTATCATCTTAATCTTTGATACGGTCTCGTCAATAAGGGGGAAGAGGGTGGAGAAGTCCAGTCCGTTCTCTTTCAGCAGACGATATGCCGTGGCGTATATCTGGTTTGTAAAGTTGCAAGCAAAGACAGAAGTGAGGTGGAGTATTTTACGCTGATGTGCTGTAACTGCCGTCACTTTTGGTGTGAGGATGTTTGCGAATTGAAATAATTTTGTTTTGTTTTTTTGTGTGTTCGCTTCAATGTACACGGGGATTCCGCTCCAGTCTACCTTTTTGCTTATTGAGAAAGTCTGCATTGGCCACATAACGCCTGTATTCGCAGAAAACGGGCTCAGAACATCAATTGAAACGCTGCCTGCTGTATGAATAACAAGCTTGTTCCCAATCTTAACTCCATCAAGAACCGGCGCTATGAAATCATCCTTTACGCTGCAGATGTAGACATCGGAGGCGGGAATCAGACTCTTATCACTTGTGCAGAAACAGCCCACCTTGCGGGCGAGCTGCTCTGCGTGTGAATATGTTCTGTTATAGATACAGGCTATCTCCACACCTGCCTCCTTAAGACGGAGCGCTATATGTGTGGCCACATTACCTGAACCTATGAGCGTTACTTTCATAGGCGTGTAACCTTGTCGTACGGCAATTTCTCAAGGTCATAAGGCTTGCGCTCATCAGCAGCGTAGCCTATGCTTACAATACACTCCACGCCTGTCTCCTCTGGCAGTGACAGAAGTTCTTTTATGTATTGCTCAGCAGTGATTCCCTCTGTGCATGACGGACGCTGGCGTACCTGGCTCCAGCAGCTGCCAAGACCTAAATCCTGAGCGGCAAGTTGCAGGTAAATGGCTGCAATAGAGCAGTCTTCCACCCATACGTCACTCTTTGATGTGTCTGCAGTAACCACAATGTTCAAAGGGGCCTCTTTTACAAACAGTGCTCCTGCAGGCTTGCAACCTGACAGTCTCTCTGCCATAGCCTTGTCAGTAACAACATAGAAATGCCACTCGTTGGCACGCTTTCCGGCTGGTGCCATAAGTGCTGTTTGCAGAATTGAATCTATTTTCTCTTGTTCTACAGCCTTGTCCTCAAACTTGCGGTGGCTGCGGCGGTTAATTGCCAAATCCTTAAAGCTCATTTTTCTTCTTCTTTTTACTTAATATGTTAAACATGTAGCCTACACTTATTGTTATGGCTATATTGTTTGACCTTGCAAAATCCTCCCCCTTGCGGGCTGTGAATATGTTGCCAAGACCGTAGTCAAATCTTGCCTCTAGAAAGAAACTGCCCACGTTCTTTGGCCTTACTTCAAATCCCACGCCTGCAAATATGCTGTAGTCAAACTTGTCATCTATAGGTTTTGTCTGTTGCACACCGGCACCTGTGGAGAATGGGGCGGTGGTCACGTCATAAATCATATACCTTATCTTTGGACCTAGATTAATGTAGAACTTAAATATTTGAGGTCCGAAGAATATGTGTGTTACAAGCGGAAGCTCCAGATAGTCAAGGCGGTGATCATACCTTTCACCTGTCGTCTTCGATGTCTCAGACCAGCCTCTCTGTGTGTAGTTAAGCTCTGCCTGTATGCCAAAGTATTTCTGGATAATGTACCTCACGGTTATACCGCCGTGGTACCTTACGTCAAAATTCTGCTCCACCTCAGGGTCAAAACCTACATTAGTCCATAATGCCACACCCTGGTTTGTACCTATATATAGTTCAGGGTAGTAGAATTTGTACTGGGCTGCCGCCAATAATGGTAAGGCGGTGAGCAGTAGTAATATTTTTAATCTTGTAGTCAAATAATTATGTCTCTAAAGGTTAATCGTTTAATCGGTGATGCGGTGAATCGTCTTTTCGATTAACCGATTCCACGATTATTCACACTTCGTGTTCATCAACACGTCACCGATTCTCCATTAAGGAGATTCCCTCCTTATCGTATCTCTGCAAATAGAGCCCGTGATTAACGTAGCCACCGTTAGGGCGCCTGTCAAAATGGAAGCGCATTTGTAGCATATCGGGGTGTTCGTCATTAAGGAACCCTTCAAACTCATCACCGCTGTGCATCCACGCCTTGCCAAAATAGAGCGTAATGTCAAAGCCAAATATTGAATATGAAGGATTGTTCTGTGCTGGCGGCACGCCAAACTTGCTGTTGTAACGGTTATAGAAATCTATGGTGGCAGGGTCGTCAAAACGGAGCCAGTAGTTTGTGAACATATACATTGGTTTGTTGTAGATGTCCTTGTGCATCATGTCATTCCACTCAGGGAACCCAAATATGCTCACATTGTTGCTCTTAATCTGCTCTATATGGTCTGCAATCTGGGTGAGTTTAACGTGATTTGATGTTGGAATTATCACTATCACCTCATCTTTGTCGCCTGCTTCAGCAATGTAATTGTTAACCTGTCCGGCCACTTTTGTGTCTGCTATGTACATGTGTTTGGTGCCGTTAGCCTCCAGCTTAGGTATCAGCAGGTCTGTAAACTCCCTCTTGTTATAGCGTATGCCTGCGCTGTCCGGCTCCACTATGAGCACGTGTTTGCCTTTCCATCTCTCTGCGCACTCTGTAGCAAGGCTCTCAAAGAAAAGATTCTGAGGACTTACAATCTGGAACAGGTATTTGTTGCTGTTCACTTGCGGCACATTATTAGAGAATGGGACAACAGCCTTTATTTTGTGGCGTTTAGCATAGTCAGAAATATACTGTATTTGAGCAGTGTAGGCAGGGCCTATGATAATGTCCGCCTTGCTTAGTTCACGGTTTTGAAGAGTTTTAATAAGGGACTCCTTGGTCTTGCCTATGTCATACGCGTCAATTGTAACGTTCATTCCAAGCGCCGATAGAGAGTCAGCAGCTATAAGGCAGCCACGGTAGAAGTCTACGAATTTTTCATCAACGTCATAGCCTGAATTTATGTTGAAAGGCATAAGCACAGCCATTCTCACGCTGTTTTGCGGATTGCGGTAGAATGTCTCCTGTGGTATGGAGTCTGTACTTAGAGAATCTGCAGCAGAGGCCTCTAGCGGAGTCTCTGTCATAGCCTCCATCGGGGTCACACTCTGCGGCTCTGCTTCTGCCGGCTTCTGCTTCTCATCGGCGTAAGCGCGTTCATGCTTGTCATGCCTCTTGTCCGGCTTGCTTGTGGTATTTATATCTGAAGGAATCTTGAGTTCAAAACCTATGCTCAGCGGATCACAACCAGGGTTCAGCTTTTTAAGGTTATCAACCTTCACACCATACTTTTTTGCAAGGCTGTAGAGGGTCTCGCCCTTCTCCACCACGTGAACCAGATTCTTGCTTCTGCTGTGGTCAGGGCTCTTCTCCACCTTTACCACATTGCCAGTAGGAATCTTAAGCTCCTGACCTAACTTGAGTCCTCCCTCCATAGGGTTGGCGTCAACAATTTCCTTTATGGTAACGTCAAACTTTCTACTGATGGCGTAGTACCCCTCGCTCTTTTGCACCTTATACAAATAATACTCCTTGCCATTCTCAACTATGGTAGGGTAATTAAGCGTAGCTGCCGCGTACATACTTAGTGTTGCCGTCAGCACTGAAACCGTTGTTAATATAATCCGTCTCATTTAGGTTGTGATTTGTAGTATTGACTCCTGTTCAAATACAAAGTTACAAAGGTAATTAAAATTATATTAAATCTAAAATGTTGGCTTAAAATTTTACCCGCTAACTTTGTATGTGAATAGTTTGCATTTGCTCTCGCTAATTAGTAACTTTGCCAGCTCAAAGTTTAGAACCTGATGACAAAAAGAATTTATATACTGTTGCTGTTTTGCGTGTCAGTGGTGGCATTGCATGCGGGAATTACTATTAAGGGCACAGATTACGTGGCTGATAAAGCTGCTGCAGGCTCTGAGGTTGACTCCATAATGGTGGTGAAAAGCCTTGAAGATGCAAGCCTTGTTTACACTCTGGATGAGGGTGAGGAGCCATCTGCCTTCAAGTGGTACGGTTATGACATAACTGGCACGGAGACTCTGCTTAAGGAGGAGAGTGCTGCGGTTTCTGAGACCACCGTTGATTTGTACAAAGACTCCCCATCGCTTGGCTATATTTTAAGAGACGCTAATGATGAGGCTGTTAAGTGTGTTTGGGTTTTCCTCTACAGTGATTATAAGCCTACAAATATTGTATTTGATTTTGACAATGAGATACCTGACAGGTGCAGTTTTGTGGAGCTGCTGTTCAGCAAGACTCAGACCCCTATGGAGTATCTGAGTGCTGACGGATATGCAGAAAAACACACTGTAAAGCAGCAGTACCTGTTGCGCTATGACTCCACCTATTTTGAGTCAAAGACATATGTTACTGAGCAGATTGAGTATTTTGTGAATGACGAGAGCACCTATAGCTTACCGGCTCCGCTTGATTCAACCACATTCACTATAATGGGAACCAAGTATTCCATGGCTCTTGGTGACACAATTAAGGCTGAAACTGACATTTATCTTCCGTTTGCTGTTGAGTCTCACATCTTTTCAAGCGTAAGAATACGTGAGAACGCCACAAATGAGCGTGACCGTGGTGAGCCGCGTGAATCACAGGAGGAGAAGACCTCTCTTAAGGGTTCAGCACCGCTTGAACTTGAGGTGCTTAACTACTCATCGGCGGCGGCATACTTCTATGACTGGACTTTAGCCTCTGATAATCAGTATAAGAGCATTATAGCCAAGATGCGTGACCGTGATTTCCGTTACACCTTTACCCAGAGTGGAAAGTATTATCTGCGTGCTGAGGTCTCTAACGCGGCTGTCTCTGTGCTAGATGAATTTGGCTGCACTCAGAGGAAGGAGTTTGTGATTGAGGTGCTTGAGTCTGCGCTTGATGTGCCTACTGTTTTCACTCCAAACGGCGATGGCAAAAATGACATCTTCAAAGTGGCTTACAAGTCAATAATTAAGTTCCACGGCAGTATATACAACACTTGGGGGCGTCTGGTTTATGACTGGGATGACCCTGCTGACGGCTGGGACGGAACCATTAATGGCAAGCCTGCGGCGGAGGGTGCATACCTTTATATCATAGATGCCACCGGCGATGACAAAGATGATAAAGGTAATCAGATAAAATATGTTAAGAAGGGTACGGTGAGTCTGATAAGGTAGGGATGACGCGCTAATGTAGCTTAAGCTCCATAATCTCCAAGTCGGAGATTGTGGAGTTTTCTATTTTAAAGCGCAGAAGTGTGCGCTTCAGCTGCCAGCCCTGCAGTCCTGCAGCACCTGGATTTATGTGCAGAAGCCCTAATGACGGGTCATTAATCACCTTGAGTATGTGAGAGTGGCCCGATATAAACAGTTTTGTATGGTTGTTACGTAGTTTGGCGGCTATGCCAGGGGCGTACTTGCCTGGGTATCCGCCTATGTGGGTCATAAATACATTCACGCCTTCTATGCTGAATATCAGTTCGGTAGGTAGCATGGAGCGTAGAGGGTAGCCGTCTATGTTGCCAACTACAGCCCTCACTGGCCTTAACTCCATAAGACGGTTATAAAGCTCCAGAGAGCCTATGTCACCAGCATGCCATATCTCATCACACTCCGCAAAGAATGTGGCGTATTTTTCATCCCAGTATCCGTGGGTGTCAGAAAGCAGACCGATGGTTTTCACAATAACAGCGTTTGGAAGTTTAAACAAAAAAAGGAAAGGCGCTCTACATCGCACCGCTCAACCTAACATACCCTTGCTGCGGTCAGGCCCTGGGGGATTAGAAGGGAGCTGGTCGTGTAGTACCTTTCCAGCTGCAAAGATAGGGCGTTTTTTACTTAAAAACAAGTTTCATTAACGGAATTTTTGTACCTTTGCACACTATAAGCCTATGAACCCACTAGAACTGAGACAATATACCACTAAGCAGGCCATGTACTACGGTATGTGGTTAGGAGCGCTTCTGGTTCTGAAGTTAGTGGCGGAGGTGCTCTCAGACGGCTCCATCGGCGCCTTCTTTTCAGGGTTTCTGACTGTGCTTGTGCCATTTATGGCGTATTGGCTCACGCTGATGTTCCGCCGTAGTATTGCAATTTATGATGGAGACACCGCAAGCACCGATGTCACCTTTGGCACACTTCTGCGTTTTTGCATCTATCTGTTTTTCTTTGGGTCAATGATACTTGCCATTGTGCAGTTTATATATTACAAATACATTAATCCTGACTATATAGCCCAGCAGGTGGCCAGTCTTATAGACACGCTGACTAAGTATGCGGAAAACAAACAGTCTGTAAATGATTTAATCTCTCAGATAAAGGAGGTTGGCGTGCCGTCAGCATCAACTGTGGCTGTTCAGACTATCTGGATTAACATAGTGGTAGGGTTTATTTTAGGATTACCTATAGCTGGATTAGTTAAACGAAAGAAGTTATGAACATTTCCGTAGTAATACCTTTATATAACGAGCAGGAGTCTCTTCCTGAGCTCTTCTCTTGGATAAAGAGAGTTATGATTGAAAATAAACTCACCTTTGAGGTTATTTTTGTTGATGACGGCTCCACAGACGGCTCATGGAACACTATTCTGGACCTTTCAAAGGATAATAGTGAAGTTTGTGGCATTAAGTTCCGCAGAAACTATGGCAAATCGCCGGCTCTGTACTGCGGCTTTGAGAAGGCAAAGGGTGATGTTGTGATTACAATGGATGCTGACCTTCAGGACAGCCCTGATGAGATACCTGAACTTTACCGCATGATTGTGGATGAGGGGTATGACTTGGTATCGGGGTGGAAAAAGAAACGTCATGACCCTAAACTCACTAAAAACCTGCCGAGCAAGCTTTTTAACGCCACTGCCCGTAAGGTCTCTGGTATTAAACTGCATGATTTTAACTGCGGTCTCAAGGCTTACAGGCTTGACGTTGTTAAGAATATTGAGGTTTACGGAGAGATGCACCGCTACATTCCGTTCCTTGCCAAGAACGCTGGTTTTGACAAGATAGGGGAGAAGGAGGTTCACCATCAGGCTCGTAAGTTTGGTAAAAGCAAGTTTGGTGTTGACCGTTTTGTTCACGGCTATCTTGATTTGCTCAGCCTGTGGTTCCTTTCAAAATTTGGAGCGCGTCCTATGCACTTCTTTGGCGTATGGGGCTCCATCATGTTCATAATAGGTTTGATTATGGTTGTGGTTGTAGGTGCTGTAAAATTGAAGGCTATTATTATGGGATACAGGGCGCCGCTTGTGACCAACAGCCCATATTTCTATATAGCAATGCTCTCCATGGTGCTTGGAACCCAGTTCTTTGTTACAGGTTTTCTTGGCGAGCTCATAGCGCGCTCATCAAATGAACGTAATAAGTATCAGATACAGTGTACAATATAGTCTATGGAACTTTTTCTTCAAATATTAGCCTACACCATCCCTGCATTGGTGGTGTTTTTTGTGGCATACATCATGCTGCGTAATTTTACTAAAGAGGAGAACGCCCGCCGCCGCTATCTGCTGGCTAAGGAGAGTTTGAAAACCACTCTGCCTATACGTCTTAACGCGTATGAGCGTATGGTGCTGTTCTTGGAGAGAATAAGCCCGGACAGCCTTCTCGTGCGTCTTCAGGATGACTCACTCACAGCTCTCCAGTATCACGCATCTCTGCTTATTGACATAAGGGCTGAGTATGAGCATAATGTGGCCCAGCAGGTGTACGTGAGTGATGAAGCGTGGAGCGTTATCCGTAACGCCAAGGAGAATATTATTCAGCTGATTAACGCATGCGCCGCCAAGGTTCCGCCTGAGGCTCCGTCTGCACAGCTTGCAAATGTAATACTTGCCACATATAACCAGAGTGAGGATTCTCCTACATTGCTTGCCATTTCATTTATTAAGAATGAGATTAAGAAATACTTTGTTTAAGTGAAGGTTTTTGTAAAAATAGCGGTTGTGGTGGTTGTGCTTGCCGGTGCTGTGCTTGCATCGTGTACGTCAGAATGTTATCAGTCCAAACGCTCTCTGCTTGGTGTTACTTTCTTGGATTCGTTGACAATGAAACCACTTACTGTTCAGCGCCTTACAGTAAAAGGGGTTGGCAGTGACTCTATTCTATATAATAATGTGAATGTTAACACGGTGTTTCTTCCTATGCATCTGACCGCAGATCTTACTGAGTATGAGTTCACTATATTGCCACCTACAGAGGATCAGGTTGTTATTAGTTTCATTCTCTCAGTCAAGCATAATGTCAGGCCGTTTTTTGTGAGCAAGGAGTGCGGATGTGTAGCATCATATGAGATTAGAGATATGTCTTACACTCCAAACGTCTTTATTAAGAAGGCGGAGATATATAATCCAAGTGTTTTAAACGTAGAAGGTGATGTCCATATTAAGATATACAGTTATTAGTTCCATTGTGCTACTGATGGCTACGGTATCTCTTAATGCTGCCGTGGTTGCAGATACAGCCAAGACTGCCATGCCAGACACTGCCAAAGTTGTTGCTACTCCAGATAGCATCGGGGTGGTTAGTCGTGACTCTATGCTTGTAGTAAGAGCTGACAGTGCCAGACCGGAGCCTAAACTGAAGTCTCCTGTATATCAGGGTGCGTATATCAACGTGGATATTTTCAATCCAATAGCCACGCTCTTTAACGGCGGTAGGTTTGAATTTGTGGTCAGTTTTGACGTGTCTCTTTGGCAGCGACTGTTCCCTGCAGTGGAGTATGGTATGATGTTTATGAATCATGACTACGGCACTCACAAGTATAAGAGCGACGGACTCTTTGTTAAGTTGGGCGCTAATTATAACTTCCTCAATTACAAGCCAGATAGAAAGAAAGACCATGTGTTTGGTGTGGGTGTGAGATATGGCTTCTCAAATGTGAACTATACACTCTCCGATGCGCTGCTTGAGAATCTCTATTGGAAAGAGAGCACCTATATGACAAATGAAAAGCGCAATGTGAACGTGGGCTGGCTGGAGTTTGTGATTGGTGTGAGGGTGCAGGTTTACAAGAGCTTTTTCATGGGCGTGAACCTCCAGGTTAAGGCGTTCCCTCATTTCTACAAGAAGGAGATAGACTATCCGGTTTACATACCAGGTTTTGGGGCGTATAATAAGACAAGCGCAACATTTGGCCTTGAATATATTCTCTCATACCAGATACCTTATAAGAAGAAGCAGAATATTGTTAATAAAATAAACAAATAATAGGGTGCAGTTCTTTTATTTATAACTACCTTTGCATAGTTTTTACTGCATTTGATACCTCAAAAAATTATGAATTCCGTATCACAATTGAACAAGGCGGCTGATAATATACGTGTTCTTTCAGCTGCAATGGTGGAGAAAGCTAAATCAGGTCACCCAGGCGGTGCCATGGGCGGTGCTGATTTTATAAACGTGCTTTACTCAGAGTTTATTGAATATGATCCTGATGATGCTCTTTGGGTGAACCGTGACCGTTTCTTCCTTGACCCAGGTCACATGTCTCCTATGCTTTATTCAGTGCTAACTCTGGCAGGCAGGTACACACTTGATGATTTGAAGACATTCCGCCAGTGGGGAACTGTTTGCCCGGGACACCCTGAGGTTGACTATGCTCACGGAATTGAGAATACTTCAGGCCCTCTCGGCCAAGGCCATACAATGGCTGTAGGTGCGGCTATCGCAGAGCGTTTCCTTGCAGCACGCTTTGGTGAGTGGACAAAACATAAAATCTACACATACATCTCTGACGGTGGTATTCAGGAGGAGATTTCACAAGGTGCAGGCCGTATAGCTGGTTTGCTTGGCCTTAGCAACCTTATTATGTTCTTTGACGCCAATAATGTCCAGCTCTCTACTTTTGTAGATGAGGTCAGCGGTGAGGACACTGCTATGAAGTACCGTTCATGGGGCTGGAATGTTATGACAATTGACGGTAATGACGCAGCTCAGATTCGTGAGGCTCTTAAGAAGGCTAATGAAGAGACTGAACGTCCTACACTTATCATTGGTAACACATTGATGGGCAAGGGTGCCAAAGGCCCTAACGGTGAGAGCTATGAGAATAAGGTTTCAACACACGGACAGCCGCTTTCAAAGGCTGGTGTGGATGTGGCCAAGACTATAGCAGGCCTGGGTGGTGACCCTGAGAATCCATTCCAGATATTCCCTGAGGCCGCTCAGATTTATGAGGAGCGCAAGGCTCAGCTTAGAGAGATAGTACGCCGCCGTAAGGCAGAGGAGGCTGAATTTGCAGCTGGACATCCTGAACATTATAAGAAATTCAAGTCATTCTATAACAAAGAGTTGCCTGAGATTGATTTCTCAGCCATACAGCAGAAACAGGATCAGGCTACACGCTCCGCATCGGGGGCTATGCTGGCTCTCTTCTCTGGCAAGATTGAGAACATGATAGTATCTTCTGCTGACCTCTCTAATTCAGATAAGACAGAGGGATTCCTAAAGAACAGCAAACCTATTGTCAAAGGTGATTTCTCTGGCGGGTTCCTGCATGCGGGCGTAAGCGAGCTTACTATGGCTTGCATTATGAACGGTATGGCTCTGCACGGAGGTATCATACCAGTGTGCGGCACATTTTTTGTTTTCTCTGACTATATGAAACCAGCGTTCCGTATGTCAGCTTTGCAACGCCTGCAAGTTATCTATGTTTGGACTCATGACGCATTCAGAGTGGGCGAGGACGGTCCTACGCACCAGCCTATTGAACAGGAACTGCAAGTCAGACTAATGGAGGCTGTAAAGAATCATAGAGGTAAAAACTCAATGCTTGTTCTACGCCCTGCCGATGTAGATGAAACCACCGTAGCATGGCAGATGGCTCTTGAGAATAAAGATACTCCTACAGGTCTTATCCTATCACGCCAGAATATTAAGAGTCTGCCTCGTGGTGAGAACAAGTATGAGAGCTGTCTTGGAGCCAAGAGAGGTGCCTATATTGTTAAAGATGCTCAAAACGCCGATGTCACCCTTGTTGCAAGTGGCTCAGAAGTGTCAACTCTCTTTGACGCTGCCAAACTGCTTGAGGAACGTGACGGTATGAAGGTAAAAATAGTTTCCATTCCAAGCGAAGGGCTTTTCTTTGAACAGGATGAAGAGTATCGTCGCAGTGTGATTGATTATAGTAAGCCAGTGTTTGGCCTTACAGCTGGTCTGCCTATGACACTCCAGCGTACAGTAGGGTTGAGAGGTGCTGTTGCAGGTCTTGATCACTTTGGACTTTCTGCTCCGTACACCGTTCTTGATGAAAAATTCGGCTTTAACGGTGAGAGCGTTTACACAAAAGTAAAAGAGTATATGAAGAAATTCTAATTGGACATTTTCACTCTCATATTACTTTCAATTAGCCTTGCAATGGACTGCTTTGCGGTCTCTGTTGCAAGAGCTGCAATTAGCAAGAAACTTATTTGGGGCGGTATATTATTTACCGCCTTTATGTTTGGCCTCTTTCAAGGTGGAATGCCGTTGCTTGGTTTCTACATTGGATTTGAGTTTATTGATCAGATACGTGAGTACGACCACTGGATAGCCTTGGCGATATTAACGATGATTGGTGGAAAGATGATTTATGATGATTTGAAGCATGATTTTCATCCTGGTGATTCTGATTACGACGATGTTGATAGCGATAATCCGTATTCAATCCCGGTGGTACTGCTTCTCTCTGTAGCCACCAGCATTGACGCGCTTGCCACTGGTTTTGTGTTTCTATCATATCCTGAATCAATATTTGACGGGGTAATTATCATTTGTATAGGCAGTTTTGTAATGTCAATACTTGGTTCTTTACTGGGGCATTACATTGGAAGAATGATAAATTTCAAGTTTAATTTGATTGCTGGTGTAATTTTAATATTAATTGGTGTAAAAATTGTTGTAGAACATTGTTGTATGTAAAAAATTTTTTATATCTTTGCACCCGAAATCAGAAATGACTCCGTAGCTCAGTTGGTAGAGCAATTGACTCTTAATCAATGGGTCGAGGGTTCGAGCCCCTCCGGGGTCACAAAAGAAGTGGCTTAGGCCACTTTTTTTTGTGTCCATACTTATTCCTTAACGTAGAAAACGTGTCGCTGGGAGTATAGAAGAACAGCTGCAAGCGTAGCTCCTAATACATCACTTATAGTGCCTGAGAGCCATACTCCAGTAAGGCCGTCATAACCCATCTCCTCAAGTACCTGAGGCAGTGCAAAGCACAATGGCAGCAGGAAAATAAGCTGACGAGAAAGGCTTGTGATTATAGCCACAAGCGGCTTGTCTATTGACTGGAAGAACTGTGAGTTAACCACAGTAAAGCCAATTAGCGGGAACATTATAACCCAGTAGATCATAGCAGAACTGCCTATCTCTATAAGGCTAGAGTCTGTGGTAAAGGCTCGCATAATATATTCTGGGAATATACAACCTACAAGGCTGCCCACCAGGCCTAAAAGTATACACACCTTTGACGTAAGTTTGTATATCTCAGAAAGACGATCAAAATTACCTGCACCATAGTTATATCCCGCAATAGGCTGCATACCCATACATATTCCAAAGATGAACATAAATATAAACATGGCATACGTGTTTATGATGCCGTATGCACCTACCGCCATATCGCCGCCGTAGCGGATAAGCTGGATGTTAAGTATGGCAACCACACCTGCCGTACAGATGTTCATAAGGAACGGGCTCAGGCCTATCATTGTTATATTCTTGAAAATATAGACCTTAGGCGCCCACGCATGACGCTTAAACCTGATAAATGATGATGGTTTTATAAAATGTACCACCGATATCACCGCCGTAGTGGCCATTGAAATGGTAGTGGCCCAAGCGGCTCCTGCTATGCCCCAGTCAAAATTAAATATGAAAATAGGGTCAAGAATGATATTGAGAATGGCTCCGCCCGCAAGAATATACATGGCTTTGTGAGGATAGCCTGTGGCACGTATAAGGCCTACAAGATTAAATGTAACAGTAGTTAGAACCATTCCCGGCAATACTATATACATATACTCCCTGGCGTATGCTATGGTATCATCGGTGGCACCAAAAGCGTGCAGAATAGGGTCCATCATGGTATAGCCGAACAGGAAAATAACAGCACCGAATATTATGGTGAATACGGTACTGTTACCAAGTATCTTCTCCGCCCAAACGTAATCTTTCTTGCCAAGCACTATTGATATTCTGGCTACAGAGCCGGCTCCAATCAGGGAGCCAAACGCATGAACCACATTCATTATAGGCATTGTGATGGCCAGTCCTGCAATGGCAAGAGCACCAACACCTTGACCTATAAACATACGGTCAGCTAGGTTATATACTGATGAAATAACCTGACTAATTACTGATGGCAATGCGTAAAGCCATAGTAATGAGCCTATTGGCTCTGTTCCAAGTTCTTTAGTGCGGTCTATCATATTTAATTGTGTTTAGCCTCATCCCATAGGGCGTTCATCTCATCAAAGGTAAGGTCATTTACGGTCTTGCCTTTTTCTTTTGCTTTGGATTCCAAGTAGTTGAAACGCTTTATGAACTTCTGATTTGTGCGCTCAAGGGCGTTGTCTGGGTTAATTTTATAGAGGCGGGCGGCGTTGATAATGCTGAACATAAGGTCTCCGAACTCCTCTTCAATACGCTCCTGAATTGCCTGCTGCTGTGAAGGGTCTGTCTCTTGTTCCTTAAGCGCTGTTTTGTTTCTTATTTCAGCCTCCACTTCGCTTACCTCTTCTTTTACCTTGTCCCATACATCTTCCTTGCACTTCCAGTCAAAGCCTGCACTGCGAGCCTTGTCTTGAATTCTGAAGGCCTTTATAAGAGAAGGTAGTGAATCTGGAACTCCGCCAAGAACAGTCTTTCCTTTACCCTCTTGTAGCTTCAAAATTTGCCAGTTCCTTATAACCTCTGCGGCAGAATCTGCCTGAGCAGAGCCAAAAATGTGCGGATGACGGTGTATCATCTTGTCACTCAATCTATTACATACATCTGCGATAGTAAAGGATTTTTTCTCCTCTGCAATTTTGGCGTAAAAAAGTATATGAAGCAGTACATCGCCGAGTTCTTCACAGATTCCAGCGTCATCTTTTTTGATGATTGCGTCACTAAGTTCAAAAACTTCCTCCTGTGTAAGAATTCGTAGGGTATCATTAGTCTGCTTCTTGTCCCATGGGCATTCAGCGCGGAGGCGGTCCATGATGTCGCCAATTCTTTCAAAGGCGTCAAGCTTGTTCTGTTCCATAATAAAAATAGAGTAGTAAAAAATTTTTATGACTCTGCAAAATTACCAAATAGTGTTGAAAGAACAAAATTTTATGAATTAGGGCAGTTTACAAATGTTACGGCGTTTTTGGATACAAATGTAAAAGCGGAGTTAGAATAGTGAGTTTTACAAATGTAAAATATATTCAAATGTAACAAGATTGTTAATTTTCGATGTGACTATAGGGTAGTGTTACATTTGTAAAACAGCATACGTTATGTATATGCAAAATAAAATTATTTTTTATTTGACTATTCGATTTCTCAGTATGTTAAGTACGTATATCGTAAACAAAACTTTATTTATGCAGCATATATTTCGTATATTCACCATAACGTAATGACATTTTGTATCGAAACACGTTTAACTACTTAAAGACCAGTATTATGCATATAATTTACGAAAAATTCACTTTAAGCGTAGAATATACTGTGCATATGTTGTTACAAAATTATTACAAAGTGTGTTACGTGTGTAATTTACAAATGTATCTTATAGGAAGTTAAAATTTAGTATCGTGAAAATTTGGAAGTTTAATTTTGTATTGTTACATTTGTAACCGAAAACTTTTTACAGATAGCACTAAATTTTATGGTAGAAAGATTTAAGAAAATTCTTGAAAAAGAGGGGCTCCAGCCACGCGAACTGGCTGCTAAACTTGGGGTCCAGCCATCGGCTATTTCTCACATCCTAAATGGACGAAACAACCCTGGAGTGTCGATTTTACAAAATGTCATGACTGTTTTTCCTAACATAAATCCGGAATGGCTTTTGCTAGGAAAAGAGCCTATGTACAAGAATGAGAAGGCGCTTCAGCGTGATTTATTCGGGCAACAGTACGATGAAAAACCAAAAATTGAATTCTCAGAGCCTCAAAAACCTCAGAATTCGCCCGTTTTTATTGCGCAAGAGCCTCAACCACAGACTATTATTAAAGAGGTTGTACATCAGTTGCCTCCTAAAGAGATTTTGCGCATTGTAGTGTATTATAGTGACAATACCTTTCAAGAGTTTAAATCTAATTAATAATACAATGAACTATCTGTTGCATAAGTAAGCGTCTCCACCCGCGGAGACGTATAGCGGGAGGGACCCATAGGGTCACAGACCCGTATGGGAGGGCCGAAGCCCCTTACAAAGGGGCTGAGCCTTACGTTGCAATAGATAGTTCATTTATTTTGTTATTTATCTAAAATTTCCTTAATTTTGCGGTTAGTAAAGTCATTAAGTATGCTTTACTCTACTGAATGTTAAAGAAATTTGAACTTGACTGCACGGTTTTAGAGAATATTCCTCTTAACAGCTCTTACTTCAAGCTGGTGCTGACATACGATAAACCGCTTCCAGAGATGCTTCCTGGACAGTTTGTGGAGATTAAGGTTGAAAACACCCCTTCTGTATATCTGCGCCGTCCTATTTCAATCAGCGATGTTGACTACAGCAGTAATACACTGTCTCTCATAGTTAAAAACGTGGGTGACGGTACTGCGTATATGTCAAAACTGTTACAAAACAGCCGCTTAAACATGCTTTTGCCGCTGGGAAACGGTTTTACTTTGCTTGAAAACGGCACTGCGCTTCTTGTAGGCGGAGGTGTTGGAATTGCACCGCTCCTCTATTTGGGCCGTAAGCTGCGTTCTAACGGCGTTAAGGTTAATTACCTGTTAGGATTCAAGTATGAGTCTGATATGATTGATTTGAGTGATTTTAAGGCCGTTGGAGACATTTATTTGAGCACGGAGGATGGCAGTTACGGTGTTAAGGGTTTTGTGACGAATCATGAGGCTATAAATGCCAAATATGACCGCATGTATGTATGCGGTCCCACCCCGATGATGAAAAATGTGGCAAAATGCGCCATTGCGTCAGGTACAGATTGTGAGGTTTCTCTTGAAAACATGATGGCCTGCGGTCTGGGGGCGTGCCTTGGGTGTGTGACAAAGACCACGGAGGGACATAAATGTGTTTGCTCTGATGGTCCTGTGTTTAATATTAAGCAGTTGAATTGGTAGTTTAGAAATATGATGTTAGATACTCAGGTTAAAATAGGTGAGTTGGTTCTCAGGAACCCGGTGATGACAGCATCGGGGACATACGGCTACGGAACTGAATTCAAGGACTTTGTTGACTTCTCGCGAATGGGTGGTATAATTGTAAAGGGAACAACACTTCGCAGTAGAGAGGGAAACCCTTATCCACGCCTTGCAGAGGTATCACAAGGCCTTCTGAACACGATTGGCCTCCAAAATAAGGGCGTTGACTATTTTGTAGAACACATTTATCCTGAGATACAAGATTACGATACAAATATAATTGTAAATGTGTCAGGAACCTGCCCTGAAGACTATGCTGAATGTGCGGAAAAACTGGCTGATTTGCCTAAAATTCCTGCCATCGAGGTAAACATTTCATGCCCTAACGTAAAGCAGGGAGGAATGACTATCGGAGTGGATCCCAAGGCGGCATCGGAGGTGATACGTGCGGTGCGTAAGGCTTACCCTAAGACTATGATTGTGAAGCTTACCCCTAACGTTACTGACATAACGGAGATTGCCCGTGCTGTGGAGGCCGAGGGTGCAGACAGCGTTTCTCTTATAAACTGCCTTAACGGTATGGCTATTGATGCTGAGCGTCGCAAACCTATTCTCTCAATGGTTACAGGAGGGCTTTCCGGGCCTTGTGTAAAGCCTGTGGCGCTGCGTATGGTATATCAGGTGTCTAAGGCGGTTAAAATCCCTGTAATTGGCTTAGGAGGCATTTCTAACGCTACTGATGCGGTGGAGTTTATGCTGGCAGGCGCAACGGCTATAGAGATAGGTACAGCGAACTTTATAGACCCGAGTGTTACAATGAAGGTTGCATCGGGTATAGAAGATTACTTGAAAAGACATAATTATCAATCAGTTAAACAAATTATAGGAGCATTAGAAGTATGAAAAAAACATTACTTTTGTTAGTTGCGTTTGTAGCCGCATTGGTTGTTAACGCACAAGGATTTGCAACAGCAGAAGAGGCTGCTACTGCTGTAAAGGAATCTACCACAAACACATCTGCAGCAGAGAAGGCTGCTGACGCAGCAGTTAAGAAAAATCATTGGAAAAAGGGTTTTGATGTGTCTGTTACAGCAGCTCAGAACTTTATAAGCCAGGATACAAAATGGTCAAGCGCATGGTATCAGGGAGGTTCTTCTAACTTTTCCGGACTTGGAGAGTTTAAGAGTTGGTTCAACTACGAAGGCTCAAACGGACTTATCTGGGATAACCTTGTGGAACTTAAATATGGTATCAATACCACATTCACTAAGGACTTGGCTGGTAGGGCATGGCACCTTACAGATGATAAGACCGCTTATTCAACCAAACTTGGTTATGAACTTGGCAAAGGCTGGAGTGTGGCATGGAATGGTGATATCAATTTTACCCTGTTCCAAAACTACATTACAGTAGGTGATGATCAGGCTGCAGTTGATGCATATAACGCTCTTTCAAGTGCGGCTATATCTCCATTACGCTTTACAACTGGCGTAGGTTTTATGTGGAAATATGAGAAGAATCCAAATATAGATTTGTCCATCTATCTTTCACCATATTCTTATAAGCTGGTTTATGTAAACGATATGAGAACATTTGTGGCGATGAACAAGGATAAGATAGGAGTTGCTTCATCTATCAGTGACCAGGTAGGTATAGGCCAGCAAGTAACAGATCAGGCTGCATTTGACAAGGCATGGGGTGATGGTAATTATGATGAAGCTCTTTCATATATCAGACCTAATTCACTTAAATCATACAACTTAGGTAGCCGTGTGGATATTCAGTATCGTCAAAAATTTAATGACGTGGTTTCTCTTTCAAGCCGTTTCCAGTTTTATACCAACTACGTGGGTATAGAGCTTGACTGGGAGATTTCAGCTGATTTTGTGCTTTACAAGATACTTACAGCACGTATTTCAGTTAACCCACGTTATGATTCCACTATTGTTCCGTCAGATGGTAAATCTGGCTGGGATGCAGCCCGTCTTCAGTTGAAGGAGCTTGTAAGCCTTGGTATTGCTTATCGCTTTGAGAAGTAAGCAATAGGTAAAAAAAGAGGGTGACCAAGACGTTCATTGATTAAAATTTGGACTGTTTAGTCACCTTCTTTTTGTTTATTATTTATAAGTTCTGTAAAAGATCTGGTCTCAAAAGCCTTGTGCGCTCAAGCGCCTGTTCTTCCCGCCAGCGGGCTATGTTTGCCTCGTGGCCGGAGAGCAGAACATCTGGTACTTTCCAGCCTTTATACTCCGCCGGACGGGTATATACAGGGGCGGAAAGCAGGTCGTCCTGAAAACAGTCTGATAAAGCTGATTGTTCATCGGAAATAACGCCTGGTATTATGCGAATGGTTGCATCTGCAATTATAGCCGCTGCTAATTCGCCACCTGTTAGAACAAAATCCCCCACTGAAATCTCACGTGTTACAAGGTGCTCGCGTATGCGTTGGTCCACTCCCTTGTAATGGCCGCAAAGTATGATTATGTTGTTCAGCATTGAAAGGCGGTTGGCTACTTTTTGGGTAAACATTTCTCCATCAGGCGATGTGTAAATCACCTCATCATACTCTCTTTCAGACTTTAGGTGCTCTATGGCTTTGTCAACTGGTTCTATCTGCATTACCATGCCAGCCTCGCCACCGTAAGGATAGTCATCCACACGTCTGTGCCTTAGGTCAGATGAGTAATCTCTCAGATTGTGCAGGTGTATCTCAGCCAGCCCTTTGTCTTGTGCTCTTTTTATGATTGAGTGTGCAAAGTTGCTCTCAATCAGTTCTGGTAGCACTGTTAATATATCAATTCGCATTTTATAATTATTTTCTGCAAAAATAGGTAATTTTTTGCTATTTTTGAAACATAAACTCTCGATTAACCGATTCACCGAATAACCGATTCACCATGACTACTGAAGAACAAATAAAATCACTTAGAAAGGAGCTGGATTTCCATAATTACCAGTATTACGTGCTGTCAAACCCTACAATATCTGATTTTGAGTTTGATGAGAAGATGGCGCTGCTTAAGAAACTTGAAGATGAGAATCCGGAGTTTTTTGACCCTGCATCGCCAACTCAGAGGGTGGGTAATGACCTCACGGCCGGATTTGAGCAGGTGGAGCACAAGTATCCTATGCTCTCACTTGGTAACACTTACTCTGAGGCCGATATTACAGATTTCTATAATAGGGTGAAAAAGGGGCTCGACGGTGAGGATTTTGAACTTGTATGTGAACTTAAATATGACGGTACGTCAATATCGCTTACCTACGTTGACGGGGTGCTGCAGCGTGCTGTTACGCGTGGAGACGGCCAGAAGGGCGATGATGTGACCGCAAATGTGAAGACTATACGCTGCATTCCGCTTAAATTGCACGGTGATTATCCTAAAGAGTTTGAAATGCGTGGTGAGATTCTAATGCCTTGGAAGGTTTTTGACGCTCTTAACGCTGAGCGTGAGGCCAATGATGAGCCATTGTTTGCCAACCCAAGGAACGCTGCATCGGGTACTCTTAAGATGCAGAACTCCGCTCAGGTTGCAAAACGCAAGCTTGACAGTTATCTCTACTTTATGCTTGGTGACAATCTGCCGTTCCAGACCCATTATGAGTGCCTGGAGGCGGCTAAGAGTTACGGTTTCAAGATATCGGACGCTATACGTAAGTGCAAGAGCCTCAGCGATGTGTATGATTTCATAAACTATTGGGACACAGAGCGCAAGAACCTTCCTGTGGCTACTGACGGCATTGTGATAAAGGTTAACTCTTTTGCTCAGCAGCGCAAGTTAGGGTATACAGCCAAGTCTCCAAGGTGGGCCATTGCCTACAAGTTCCAGGCTGAGCGTGCCTGCACAAGGCTTATCGCCGTAACTTATCAGGTTGGACGTACCGGCGTTATAACCCCTGTGGCTAACTTGGAGCCTGTTCAGCTCTCTGGAACAGTGGTGAAACGCGCCACGTTGCATAATGCTGATATAATTGAATCTCTTGATCTCCATACTGACGATATGGTGTATGTGGAGAAGGGCGGTGAGATTATTCCTAAGATTACCGGTGTGGACATGAACCAGCGAACCATGTTTGCGGAAAAGGTGCGTTTCATTGATGTCTGTCCTGAATGTGGCACGCCTCTCAAGCGTGTGGAGGGTGAGGCTGCTCACTATTGCCCTAATGAGGACGGCTGTCCGCCTCAGATCAAAGGGAAGATTGAGCATTTTGTGAGCCGTAAGGCCATGAACATTGACGGTCTGGGGCCTGAAATCATTGATTTGCTATACAGCAACAAGCTCATTGGTTCTATCGCGGATTTATATACTCTTAAAATTCAGGATATTGCATTCCTGAGCGGATTAGGGGAGAAGAGTGGCAAAAAGATTCTCCAAGGTATAAGAAACAGCGCCGATGTGCCGTTTGAGAGGGTTCTGTTTGCCCTTGGCATAAGGTATGTGGGGGAGACTGTGGCCAAGAAGCTGGCTCAGACCCTTTGCTCCATTGACAAGATTGCTGAAGCTACGGTAGAGGAGCTGACCGCCATTGATGAGATAGGAGAGAGCATAGCAAATAGCGTTTACAAATATTTCAGAGAGCCCAAGCATACGGAACTTATTGAAAAACTGAAGAGTTACGGGCTTAAGATGGAGGTTGACCTCTCCAAAAAGGAGAATTCAAGCAATAAACTTGGCGGGAAGACATTTGTGGTTAGTGGGGTTTTTGAAAATTTCTCCAGAGATTCCATAAAGGAGACTATTGAGCTGAACGGTGGCAAAATATCAAGCTCCATATCTTCTAAGACTGATTATGTGGTGGCTGGAGAGAATATGGGACCGGCAAAAAAGGAGAAGGCTGAGAAACTCGGAGTGGCTGTTATTGATGAGCAGACCTTCATCAAAATGATTGAAGGTTGAGTTTTTCTCCATTTTCCATTCTCCATTTTCCATTAAATTTATTAACTTTGCGCCTTGTTAATAAAAGCACTATGGTTAATTTGCAAGGAATGGGCGTAGCCCTGATAACACCCTTTAAGGCTGATGGTTCAGTTGATTATGACGCACTGTCACAGTTGGTTGATTTTCAGCTAAATAATGATATAGACTACATGGTTGTGCTTGGTACAACCGCAGAGACACCAACACTTACAGAGGATGAGAAGGAAAAGATTAAGAAGCTGGTGATTGAGAAGATTGCCGGCCGTATTCCTGTGGTGCTTGGTTTGGGTGGCAATAACACAATGGCTCTTGTTGAGAAACTCAAAACTGACAACTTCAAGGGTGTTGACGCCATTCTGTCTGTGGTTCCTTACTACAACAAGCCTTCACAAGAGGGTATATATCAGCATTATGCAGCCCTTGCAGCAGCATCACCTGTGCCTATTGTGCTTTACAATGTGCCTGGACGTACTGGCACTAATATGACAGGAGAGACCACTCTCCGCCTTGCTAAAGACTTTAAGAACATTATTGCTATCAAGGAGGCTTCTGGTAATATGCCTCAGATTGAGTATATAATGAAGAATAAGCCTAAGGATTTCCTTGTTATCTCCGGCGATGACGGAATAGCATTTCCTCTCATAACCCAGGGTGCTTCTGGTGTGATATCAGTTATTGGTAACGCATTTCCTAAGGAGTTCAGCCGCATGGTGCGTCTTGCATTGGCTGGCGATTATGATAACGCCCGCTCTATTCACCATAAGTTTACAGAACTGTTTGATTTGCTGTTTGTTGACGGCAATCCTGCTGGTGTTAAGAGTATGCTGAACGCTATGGGTATGATTGAGAACAAGCTGCGTCTGCCGCTTGTTCCCACTCGCATTACTACTTACCAGAAAATTTCTCAGGTTTTGAGAGAATTATAAAATCCATTATTCAACACCTACTGTAATCTGAGCATTTTCTGCGTCAATTGTGACGGTTTTGCCATCAAGGCTCTCCTCGGTGTTGACGATGAACTCTGCAATCTT
Organism: uncultured Bacteroidales bacterium; assembly: GCA_900316125.1. Classification (GTDB taxonomy): domain Bacteria; phylum Bacteroidota; class Bacteroidia; order Bacteroidales; family Paludibacteraceae; genus Enterocola. Next base: position 41,437 of record ONBO01000007.1, read on the forward strand.
GTCCTCTACGTATTTCTGGATTGTACGCTTAAGAGGGCGTGCGCCGTACTGGACATCGTAGCCTTCCTTAATCATAAGCTCCTTGGCGGCGTCTGTAACCTTTATGGTGATGCCTAAGCCTGATATGCGCTTTGTAACCTTGGCAAGCTCAATGTCTATAATCTTTGTTATGGACTCCTTGGTGAGTGAATCAAAGATTATTACCTCATCGATACGGTTCAGAAACTCTGGTGAGAATGTTTTCTGAAGCGCTTTCTTGATAATTCCCTCACTGTACTTTGTATCAAGGGCGCGTGCGCTTGTGGTAAAGCCCACACCTTGACCAAACTCCTTAAGCTGGCGTGTGCCTGCGTTTGAGGTCATTATTATAATTGTGTTCTTGAAGTCTACTGTACGACCGTCGCTGTCTGTGAGCTGACCCTCGTCAAGTACCTGCAGGAGCAGGTTGAAGACATCGGGGTGAGCCTTCTCAATCTCATCAAAAAGAATTATGGAGTAGGGGTTACGCCTTACTTTTTCTGTAAGCTGGCCGCCCTCTTCATAACCTACGTATCCCGGAGGCGCACCTATGAGCCTTGACACGCTGAACTTCTCCATGTACTCACTCATGTCAATACGTATGAGCGCATCCTTGGAGTTGAACATATATTCACTTAAGACCTTGGTTAGGTGTGTTTTGCCTACACCTGTAGGGCCTAAGAATATGAATGAGCCTATAGGGCGGTTAGGATCCTTGAGGCCTACACGGTTACGCAGAATGCTCTTGCAAATTGAGTCAATGGCACGGTCCTGGCCTATCACTATGCTCTTGAGTGTGCCGTTCATCTTGCGCAGTTTGGTGAACTCTGTCTCCTCAACTTTCTGAACCGGCACTCCTGAAATGAGTGACACGGCTCTGGCAATGTCCTCAGATGTAATTTCAACTGAATTTTTGCCTGCGCTCTCATTCCATGACTTCTGCGCCTCCTGCAAGCGGACTGACAAATCGGCAGATTCATCCTTATATTTATTGGCAAGGTAGAAATCCTCTCTGCTTACAGCCTCAAGTTTAAGGGTGTTGAGCTCGTTTATGCGTGCTTCTATATCCTTAATCTCCTGTGGCACAGATGTGTTTGATATGTGAGCCTTTGCACCGGCTTCATCCATCACGTCAATGGCCTTATCGGGGAAGTTACGGTCTGTAATGTACCTTTCAGCCAGCGATACACACGCCTCAATGGCCTCCTGTGTGTACACTACATTATGGTGAGCCTCATAACGCTCCTTTATGTTTGTGAGTATGGTCAGGGTCTCCTCCTTTGATGTAGGTTTTACCATAACCTTCTGGAAACGACGCTCTAACGCTCCATCTTTCTCTATGCTCTTATGGTACTCATCGAGAGTAGTGGCGCCTATGCACTGTATTCTGCCACGTGACAGGGCTGGTTTCATCATATTGGCAGCGTCAAGCGTGCCTGCAGTGCCTCCAGCGCCTATTATTGTGTGGATCTCATCAATGAAGAGGATTATGTCAGGATTCTCCTCAAGCTCTTTGATTACTGCTTTAAGTCTCTCCTCAAACTGACCACGATACTTGGTTCCTGCCACCATTGAAGCCATATCGAGTGATATGATACGCTTGCCGCACAATACCCGTGGTGCCTTGTATTCAACTATCTGAGTGGCAAGACCTTCCACTATGGCAGACTTGCCCACGCCAGGCTCTCCTATAAGCACTGGATTGTTCTTTTTACGGCGGCTGAGTATCTGTGCAATACGCTCAATCTCCTTCTCACGGCCTACGGTAGGGTCAAGCTTGCCGTCGGCTGCAGCCTTTGTTATGTCTGTGCCAAAGTGGTCAAGCGCCGGGGTCTTTGACTCCTTTTTTGACTTTTTGGCAGTTTTTACAACATCTTCGTCTTCATCATCGTCATCATCTGAGTCTGCGTTCTCATTGGAATCCTTGGCGTCATACACGTCAACAGGGGTTTTCTCAAGTTGTGCGGCGTCAGTAGGGAACACTATGGCACGCAGTTTTTCATACGTAGCGCCCTCTGGAGCAAGCAGTTCCGCTGCCAGATTTGATTTTTCCTTGAAAATGGCAAGTAGCAGGTGCTGTGACTCTATGGTGCTGCTGCCGCCGTTACGCGCCTCAAGATTTGAGAACTTGAGCACCCTCTCTGTGGATGTTAGGGTAGAGAGCGGCTGCCCGTAGGTGTCACTACTGGTTTTAATGCGCTGCTCAATCTTCTTCTTAAGACTGGTCATATCTATGTGGAGATTCTCACTAAGTAGCTTATAAGCAGGGGTTTTGCTGCCAAATCTAATTATGGCGAGCATGAGGTGCTCCGGCCCTACGTAATCATTCCCAAGCCTCATGGCCTCCTCTTTAGAGTACTTAATTATCTCCTGTACTTCTGTTGAATATTCTTTGTTATCCATATTTTATAATGCACATTTGTGTATCCAAACCACAAATGTACAAAAATCGTGCCAAAAATAATGGAGAATTTAGAGTTGAGAATTGAGAGTTATGAACATTTAACTATTAACGTTCAAAATGGTGTTTATTTGGAAACTTTTTTGTATATTTGTACGTTTTTAAAAATACAGACAAAACAATGATTGAAGACGAAAGAATTGTTAAAGTTGACATAGAAGAGGAGATGCGAACTGCATACATTGATTACTCTATGTCTGTTATTGTTTCACGTGCCCTGCCTGATGTGAGAGACGGTTTGAAACCTGTTCAACGCCGTGTTCTGTTTGCAATGAACGAACTGGGTAACACGTATGACAAGCCTACAAAGAAATCTGCAAGAATAGTGGGTGAGGTTATGGGTAAGTTCCACCCTCATGGTGACTCATCAATCTATGGTACTTTGGTACACTTGGCACAGCCTTGGTCACTGCGTTATCCTCTGGTTGACGGTCAGGGTAACTTTGGTTCTGTTGACGGTGACTCACCTGCGGCCATGCGTTATACTGAGGCACGCCTTATGAAACTCTCTGATGAGATGCTTCGTGACATCGATGAGAATACAGTGGATATGGTTAGCAACTTTGATGAGACACTCAAGGAGCCTACTATTCTGCCATGTGCCATCCCTAACCTGCTTATTAACGGCGCCACTGGTATTGCTGTGGGTATGGCCACTAACATGGCACCACACAACCTCTCTGACACTGTTGACGCTATTGTGGCATACGTTGATAACAAGGAGATAGATGATGATTCTCTAATCTCCATTATCAAGGCTCCTGATTTCCCTACTGGTGGCACCATCTACGGCTATCAGGGTATCAGAGACGCTTATCTTACTGGTAGAGGAAGGGTGATTATACGTAGTAGGGTTGAAATTGAGTCTGAAAAGGATCATGACCGCCTTATTGTAACTGAGATTCCTTACCTTGTGAACAAGGCTGAACTTCAGAAACATATACATGAGCTTGTAAAGGATAAGAAGATCGAGGGCATATCTAGCATTACTGATGAGACCAGTTCAGAGGGTATGCGTCTTGTAATAGACTTGAAGCGTGACGCTAACGCTAATGTGGTGCTGAACAAGCTGTATAAGGAGACTGCACTCCAGTCATCATTCAGTATCAATAACATTGCCCTTGTTAAGGGACGTCCAAAACTGCTTACACTGCGTGACCTTATCGTTAACTTTGTGGAACACCGTTTGGAGGTTATTACACGCCGTACTCAGTACCGTTTGGAGAAGGCGGAGGCAAGAGCTCACATTTTGCAAGGTCTTATCATTGCATCTGACAATATTGATGAGGTGGTTAGAATTATCAGGGCCTCTGCATCGCCGGCTGAAGCACAGACTGCCCTTATGGAGCGTTTCTCTCTGTCAGAGATTCAGGCTAAGGCTGTGGTTGACATGAGACTCTCACAACTCACAGGTCTGAAGCAGGAGGAACTCAGGGCTGAATATGAGCAGCTTTTGAAGACTATTGAAGACTACAAGGATATCCTGGCTAATGAGGAGCGCAGGATGGCTATTGTAAAAGAGGAACTTCTTGCAATTAAGGAGAAATATGGTGACGAGCGTAAGACTGACATCGTGTTTGCCTCTGAGGAGTTCAATCCAGAAGACTTCTACGCCGATGATGAGATGGTTATCACTGTTTCACATCTTGGTTATATTAAACGTACTCCGCTGACTGAGTATCGTGCTCAGAACCGCGGCGGTATGGGCTCAAAGGGTAGTGACAGCCGTGATGAGGACTTCATTGAGCACATTTACCAGGCTTCAATGCACAGTTATATTCTCTTCTTCACACAGCGTGGCCGCTGCTACTGGCTTAAGGTTTATGACATACCTGAGGGCGCTAAGAACTCTAAGGGACGCGCCATTCAGAATATGCTCAGCATAGAGAAGGATGACAAGGTGACCGCATTCATAAAGATTAAGGGTCTGCAGGATGCTGAGTTCAATATGAGCCACTGCCTGCTATTCTGTACACAGAAGGGTGTGGTTAAGAAGACTCTGCTTCAGGCATACTCTCGTCCACGTCAGAATGGTGTTAACGCTATTATTATACGTGAGGATGACAAGGTTATCCAAGTTAAACTTACTGACGGTAACAGTGAGGTTATCATTGCAAACCGTAACGGACGTGCAATTCGCTTCAATGAGACTAAGGTTAGAGAGATGGGCCGTATGTCAACCGGTGTAAGAGGTATGACTCTTGACGACGATGATGATGAAGTAGTAGGAATGGTTACTGTACCTGCTGACACCACTGACGATATTCTTGTGGTTTCAGAGAAGGGTTACGGCAAACGCTCTGATTTGGGTGACTACCGTATAACCAACCGCGGCGGCAAGGGAGTGAAAACTATCAATGTTACAGAGAAGACGGGTAAACTTGTGGCCATTCATAACGTCAATGATGAAAACGACCTCATGATTATAAACAAATCCGGCATTGCCATAAGATTTGAGGTTGCATCGCTCAGAATTCAGGGACGCGCCACACAGGGTGTACGTCTTATTAATCTGGAGAAACGTGATGATGAGATAGCATCTGTATGTGCAGTAGACCGCTATCAGGAGGAGGCGATACCTCAAGAGGCTGATTCTGAGGAGCTGATACAGGCTCAGGATGAGTTTGACAGCATTGAGGGCGTATCGGAGGATAGTGAAAATAACAACGATAATGAATAATCCTAAAAACAAAAAGCACATGAAAAGAAACTTTATGTTTATTGCCGTAATGCTTCTATCAGGCGCAATGGCAATGGCTCAGACAGCCAATGTGAAGAAGGCTAGCAACGCTCTTCTTACAGACCCTGTGAACTATGACGAGGCCCGCAGCTACATTGAGCAGGCTAAGCAGGATCCATCCACTGCAACAGACGCCAAGACATGGTATGTGGCAGGACGTATTGGTTACACTCTTGCAAACAAGGAGTGGAACAAGCGTTACATTAACCAGACACCTGATGCAGATCTTCTCTACACTGGTATGAAGGAGATGTTTGAGAACTATTTGAAAGCAGACTCTTTTGACGGTAAGGAGATGGACAAGAAGGGTAATCCTAAATATACTCAGAGAAAGGGTATTAAGGGTGACCTTAAAGAGATGCAGAACTGCTTTATTGACGCAGGTGCAGCTAAGTTTGACCAGCGTGACTACGAGAAGGCATACGAGATGTTCACAGACTATGTAGCTGTGGCTGATCTTCCTATCTTTGATGAGAAGGAGAGAGCTAAAGTTAAGATTGATTCTACATACAATCAGATTAAGTACTATGCCGCTATCTCAGCTCTGCGTGCAGAGAAGAGTGATGAGGCTCTCAAACTTCTTGATGAGATAACAAAAACTGACTATGCTGACAAGCAGGCTGTATATGAGCTTATGTCAAATGTTTACCAGAGCCAGGGTGACACTGCTAAGTATGTACAGTCTCTTAAAGACGGTCTTGAGGCATATCCTAAGAGCGAGTTCTTCATTGGCAGCCTTGTAAATCACTATGTTACCACACGTAACTATAAGGAGGCTCTTGATTATGTAGATGGTGTTATTGCCAAGCAGCCGGATAACATGGAGTATGTTAACCTTAAAGCTGAGCTCCTTATCCAGCTTGGTAAGTATGATGAGGCTAGAGCCGCCATCAATGATATGCTTGATAAGGATAGAAGCGCAGTTAACCTCTACCTGATGGGTAAGAGCTACGCTATTGAGGGTGGTAACATCCAGGATGCCGCTTCTGACCCTTCACTCTCTAATGCTGCGTATGACAGAGAGATTGCAAAAGCTAAGAAGATTTACGCAGAGGCACTCAAATATTTTGAGGAGGCTAAGCCCAAGATGGATAAGAGTGACAGCCGCTACACAGCAATGCTCCAGGTTATGAAGACTATGTATATTCAGACCAAGGGTTCTACATCTGCTGAGTTCAAGGCTATTGACGCGGAGCTTAAGTCAATTCAGTAACAGCTTCTTTTTAGAATTATTTTAACCGGCTGCAAATGCTTGTGAAGTCACAGTATTTGCAGTCGGTTTGTTTTCTAGACTCTGGAACCTTTTTAAGCGTGACATCTGGGTCAATTATTTCAGTTATTATAGCATCAAGAACTTCACAGAACTGGGCATAGTGCTCTTCTGTATATGATATGCCTGTGGTTGCGTCTGGGTCAGTGTAGAGCTGTGCAAGGCCATAGGCGTCAAGATCAATGGTGGAGCCGGCAACATTCTTCTCTTTGTAATATCTGTAGAGCATCAGCTGGCGGGTGGTTTCGTTTTTAGGGCTCTTAAAATCTGTCTTTTTTTCACCTAGGTTAACCTTCACCGAGCCTGTCTTATAGTCTATAAGGCGGGTGCGCTTTGTATTGTTGCTGTCAAAGTAGGTGTCAACGCGGTCAATGAATCCCTTTATGGTTACCTGTAAATCCTTGAAGCGCTCATCCCTAACGGTGTACGGAATTATGAACCCCTGCTCACACCCTTCAAGTGTGAAAGGAGCCTTTTCTGCGTCAACCTCTATCACCTTTTTTATGTATCGCACTATCAAATCATACATTATACGGTTGATACCGGTAATCTCAAACTTTTCAGCGCCGTTAAAGTACTCTGAGCGCATGGCATCTGTGACTGCGGTCTCTATGCGCAGCAGGTTGCCGTGTAGCTGCATAAGAGCATCTTTGGTGAAGGGTTGACCGCCTAAATCAGTTTTGAGTTGAGTGTACAGAGTCTCTATTGCCTTATGGAACACGCTACCTAACTGATTGCTCTCCATTATCTCTGTTATCTCATCCTTTTCTCTGATTTTTAGGTACTTCTCAATATAGAACTTTACACCGCACCCAAGGTATGTTTTTATGCTGCTGGCAGAGAGCCTAAGCTCTTTAGTGCGGAACTTGTCAAGCCAGTCAGAGGGTTTGCTTATTTCTACTGATTCGCCACCTACTGTGGTGTTGCAAGATGCAATAACGGTTTCAACCTCTTTATTATAGATGTATCTCAGTTGGTTCAGATAGCGGCTTGGCTCGCCGTTCTTCATATTGTCTGTACGGCAGTCTGAAATCATGTAGACATTCTTGGCGCGCGCTATGAGACGGTAGAAGTTGTAGGCGTAGACTGCATCCTGGTGTTCTGTGGTTGGCATGCCGAATGCACTGCGCAGATTATATGGAATGTATGAGTTCTGGCTCTCGTTTTTAGGAAAAACGCCCTCATTGAATGAGAGGAATATAATGTTCTCAAAACTCAGACATCGGGTCTCAAGGGTTCCCATTATCTGCAGGCCGTTCAGCGGCTCTCCTTTGAATGACACACTTATGCGTGAGAGTGACTGGCGCACAATCTGAAGCAGAGTCAGCGGCTTAAACGTGTAGTCGTACTCCTTTAGCAGTGCGTTCATGTTGTTAAGTGCCAGCAGAACCTGTGACAGGCACTCACCATCATATTCATTCTCTGGTTCTACAATTCCTAATATCTCTATTACTATGCTCAGAAGTTCATCATCGGGGTAGGTGTTAAAGATTTTTTTTAGTAGCTCCGCCTCCGATGTCTGGAAAAGTGCAGCCTCAACCCTTACCGTGTTATGTGAGAGCATCTCCCCCTGAATCCTTTTTGCCTCAGCGGCACAAGTGGTTATGATGTAGGGGTGGGTGAGCAGTGTGTTCACATGTTTATGGTAGAATGTGCCGTTGTCCTCGGCTCCGTGCTGTAACAGTAGCAGCGCCTCTATGAACTTGAGCACTGGAGTGTGGCTTATCGGGAAGCCCATGGTTACGTTTATCTGGTAACGTTCTGTGTCATGGATGGGCAGGCTCATAAGCACAGGCAGCAGCATTTTTTCATCAAGAAGAACTATGGCTGTGCTTATGTTATTGGCGTTGAGGCGGTTGAGAAGTTTCTTGGCCTCAATAGCCTGTGCTGTCATTGATGAGGTTATAATGTGCGTGTACTTGGTTTCACTTGGCAGTGGCAGCATTGAGACTTGCTCTTTTGATGGGAAGAGCCTTATGTTGTCAGCCGCAAATCTGGAGGCTAAGTTGTCACTGTCATTTACAAGCGGCAGGTCATAATCCCAATAGAAATCTGCTTTAACGCCTAATGCTTTGAAAAGTGAGCGCTCCACCTCATTGAGGGCGTTGAATCCCACAAATATGACTTTGCTGTATGGCGTGTCTATTCCTCCTTGCATGGATTCAACCACATCACGGCATTGCATTCCGCTGTATGCCAGTCCTTTAGCATTCAAGGCTTTTTTGAACTCTGTGTAAACGTCAAAGAGCATGCTCCATACTGACTTGAAGTTTTCACGGTGACGATACTCAATCTTATCCACACCTTTGTATATAAAGAGCTTCTCCAGCGCCTTCTTCTGGTTCTCTGTAAGGTAGCTGTCAGAACTGAGCGCCTGCAGGTCACTTATGTTTTCAAAAATGCGGCGGGCGTCAACCTGATAGTTGTCTATGTCATTAAAGTCTGCTATGAGTATCTGTCCGAACGGGATGAAATCACTGAGCGGCTCCTTTTCCCTGCCGTTTTTCTCCAATACCTTGATGTAGGCCCTGTACAGCTCAAAGAGCAGGGTGAGCTGGTCTGCCAGTTTGCTATTGCTGTATGACTGGAACAGGTCTGCAATAGTGAGTATCTCAGGGGCTATCATTGTATGCGTGGCTTCCTGCTGTATGTATTTATCAAAAAAGAGTCCGGCTCTGCGGTTTGGAAATACAAAACAGTAGTCACTTATGTCTTGGTTTATGTAGTGGCGGGCTATGGAACGGAGCATTGGCGTTTGATTTTAGGGTTGTAAAGATACAATTTTATTAGTTGAAAGTTGAAAATTGAAAGTTGAAAATTAATTGATAATGGAAAATGGATAATGGAGATTGTGTATCTTTGCAGTTATTATGATTTCAGTAGAGAATTTAACGGTTGAGTTCAGTGACAAGGTCTTGTTTGACCATGTGTCATACGTGATTAATGACAAGGACCGCATTGCTCTTGCAGGCAGGAACGGTGCGGGCAAGAGTACTATGCTTAAGATTATAGCCGGTCTGCAAAACCCGACATCGGGGAAAGTGAATATACAGAACGGTTATACAATAGGGTATCTGCCGCAGACCATGATTCATGATGATGATACCACTGTGATAGAGGAGGCTCAGAAGGCTTTTTCTCACATACACGATATGGAGTTAAGGCTGGAGCAGGCAAACAGTGAGCTGTGTGATCGTGAGGATTATGAGAGCGAGGGTTACCAGAGGCTGCTTGATGAGATTAACCTGCTGAATGAGCATCTGGCCATGATGGGCGGCAATGACATGATTGGTAATATTGAGAAGACTTTGATTGGCCTGGGCTTTCTGCGCAGTGACTTTAACCGTCCCACTTCTGAGTTTAGCGGTGGCTGGCGAATGCGTATTGAATTGGCTAAAATATTGCTCCGTCGCCCTGATCTGTTGCTGCTTGACGAGCCCACAAACCATCTTGATATAGAGTCTATTGGATGGCTTGAAAATTTCATATCAAACTACAGTGGTGCTGTTATGCTTGTATCGCATGACCGCGCTTTTCTTGACAAAGCCACAAACCGCACCATAGAAATTAGCCTTGGAAAAATTTATGACTACAAGGCCGCCTACAGTAAGTATGTGGAGCTGCGCAAGGAGCGCCGTGAACAGCAGATGCGTGCCTATCAGAACCAGCAGAAGGAGATAAAGGATACAGAGGAGTTCATTGAGCGTTTCCGCTACAAGGCCACCAAGTCTGTTCAGGTACAGTCCAGAATCAAGGCACTTGAGAAGATTGAGCGTATAGAGGTGGATGCGGAGGATAACAGCGCACTGAGGCTAAAGTTTCCGCCGGCTCCGCGCTCAGGCTCGTATCCTGTGATAATGGAGGGCGTGGCCAAGAGTTTTGGTGATCATAATGTTTTCCACGATGTTGAGATGACCATAGAGCGTGGCAGCAAGGTGGCGTTTGTGGGTAAGAACGGCGAGGGTAAGTCAACTCTGGTTAAGTGCATTATGGGCGAACTTGAGCATGAGGGTTCGCTAAAGCTGGGTCACAATGTAAAGATTGGCTATTTTGCTCAGAACCAGGCATCGCTGCTTGACGGTGAGATAACTGTATTTGACACCATTGACCGTGTGGCGGTGGGTGACATTAGAACCAAAATACGTGACATTCTAGGTGCATTTATGTTTGGCGGTGAGGCCTCCGATAAGAAAGTAAAGGTGCTTTCTGGTGGTGAGCGCTCGCGTCTTGCTATGATAAAATTGCTGCTTGAGCCGGTGAACCTGCTTATACTTGACGAGCCTACCAATCACCTTGACATGGTGAGCAAGGATGTGCTGAAGCAGGCTATAAAGGAGTTTGACGGCACTGCCATAATTGTCTCCCATGACAGGGAGTTCCTTGACGGACTTGTGTCAATGGTTTACGAGTTTGGCGGTGGTGTGGTCAAGCCTCACATCGGTGGAATATATGATTTCTTAGAGCACAAGAAGATAGAGAATCTGCAGGAGCTGGAGCGCAGTAAGTCTGCCGCCAAGGCTGATGCTACTAAGCCAGTGCAGCAAAGTAAGCAGCCTGCTCAGTCTGTTAAGCCGGCTCAGCCTGCTCAGTCTGTGCAGGCAAAACCAGCATCCAAGGAGCCTCAGCTCAGTTATGAGGAGCGCAAGGCACAGCAGCGTCGTGAGCGTAAGGCGCAGCAGGCTGTGGCTGAATGTGAGCAGAAGATAGCCGCCAAGGAGGCTGAGATTAAGGCTCTGGAAGAAAAAATGGCGTCCGGAATTACCGATAACGCCATATTTTCTGATTACTCCCGCCTCAAGAAAGAGCTTGAAGCACTTGAAATGGAGTGGATGTATTTAATGGAGAATGGATAATTATCCACCGCATTTACTATATCCACAACTATTGCACTTCATGCAGCCTTCTGTGAATGTGAGCGGCTGACCGCACTGAGGGCACTTTTGACCAGTGTCAGCTCCATCAGGAATATATTTCTTCAGCGCACGCTCAACACCCATCTTCCAGTTGTTAATTGACTCATTATTAAGCTGTAAGCTACCTACAAGTCTTACAATCTGGTCAATTGGCATACCATAGCGGAGCACACCTGAAATAAGTTTTGCATAGTTCCAGAACTCAGGATTGAACTTGTGAGAGAGTCCCTCGATAGTAATCTTGTAGCCGTATTTGTTTGTGAACTGGAAGTCGTAGGTCTTAACGCCAGTCTCCTCATGGTAGTTACGTATAATCTTACCTGTGGTTACTGACTTAGGCAGCATGAGACCGTCCTCATCATCAAGAAGACCGGTGAAAATCTCGTATGGGCGGCCGTTAAGCAGACCCACAAAGGCAATCCACTTCTCCTTGTTGTTCTGGAAACGTACAACGTCGCACTCCAGCTCTTTAGGACGCTTAGGTGTTATCTCTGGGTAGCAGTTGCATGGAGCAGGTTTCTCCTCTTTCTTGGCTTCAACAAGCACACCGGTGCGTGAACCGTCACGATATACTGTGCAACCCTTGCATCCGCATTTCCACGCCTCTATGTAGAGGTCATTTACAAGCTCTTCTGATACATCGTTTGGAAGGTTGATGGTTACGCTGATAGAGTGGTCAACCCATTTCTGAATGCGGCCTTGCATACGAACCTTTTCAAGCCAGTCAACATCGTTGGCGGTGGCTTTATAATAAGGTGACTTGGCTACAAGGTCATCAATCTCCTCCTGAGTGTAGTTTTTGGTAGTGTCAAAACCATTTGCCTCCATCCAGGTTACAAACTTGTGGTGGAATACAATGAACTCCTCAAAGCTGTTGCCTTCTGGATCCACAAAATCAACACGGGCTGAAAGGTCATTAGGATTAACTTTTCTACGACGCTTGTATACAGGACGGAACACTGGCTCAATACCTGATGTGGTCTGTGACATAAGGCTGGTGGTACCTGTAGGAGCTATGGTTAGACACGCGATGTTACGGCGGCCAAACTTCTTCATCTCCTCATAAAGGCCTGGATCAGCATCTTTCAGGCGATTGATGAACGGATTGTTCTTCTCACGCTCTGTATCGTAGATTTCAAAGGCGCCTCTCTCTTTGGCCATGTTAACTGAAGAGCCGTAGCATGAGATGGCAAGTGTCTTGTGAATATTTTCAGAGAAGTTTGTTGCCTCAGGGGTGCCGTAACGCAGACCCATGGCGGCTATCATGTCGCCCTCAGCTGTGATGCCCACACCTGTACGGCGGCCTTTGGCTGTCTTGCTCTTGATCTTCTCCCAAAGCTCACGCTCTGTCTGCTTGATGTTGTCAGACTCAGGGTCAGAATTAACCTTTTCAAGAATCATGTCAATCTTCTCCATCTCAAGGTCAATGATGTCATCCATAATGCGCTGTGCAAGAGCGGCGTGCGTCTTAAACAGCTCATAGTTGAATGATGCCTGTGGAGTGAACGGATTGTCTACATAGCTGTAGAGGTTGAGTGCTATAAGACGGCAGCTGTCATACGGACATAGTGGAATCTCACCGCAAGGGTTTGTTGACACTGTTCTGTAGCCAAGGTCTGCATAGCAGTCTGGCACTGACTCACGCAGGATTGTGTCCCAGAAGAGAACTCCTGGCTCTGCTGACTTCCAAGCGTTGTGAACAATCTTCTTCCAAAGGTCATTTGCGCTTATCTCTTTGGAGTACATTGGCTTGTCTGAGTCAATAGGGTACTGCTGTTTGAATGGCTTGTTCTCAATTACAGACTCCATGAAGTCATCTGAAATCTTAACAGACACATTTGCACCAGTAACACGGCCCTCTGTCATCTTGGCATCGATGAAGGCCTCTGAATCAGGATGTTTGATAGATACGCTAAGCATCAAGGCTCCACGGCGGCCGTCCTGTGCAACCTCACGTGTGGAGTTTGAATAGCGCTCCATGAATGGCACAATACCTGTGGATGTAAGAGCTGAGTTCTTTACAGGTGAACCGTAAGGACGTATGTGAGAGAGGTCATGACCTACACCGCCACGGCGTTTCATAAGCTGAACCTGCTCCTCATCTATCTTCATAACTGCGCCGTATGAGTCTGACTCCTCATTGAAGCCAATTACAAAGCAGTTTGAGAGTGACGCAATCTGGTAGTTGTTTCCAATACCTGTCATTGGTCCGCCCTGTGGAATAATGTACTTGAAGTGTGCAAACAGGTCAAACAGCTGCTGCTCACTCAGTGGGTTAGGGTACTTGTTCTCAATTCTTGCAATCTCAGAAGCGAGGCGGTGGTGCATATCGTCCGGGGTCTTCTCATAGATGTTCCCAAAGGAGTCCTTCAGGGCATACTTGTTAATCCAGACTTTTGCAGCAAGCTCGTCACCAAGAAAGTAGTCTGTGGTGGCTTTCATTGCCTCGTCAAAAGTATAAGTTTTTTGTGCCATAGATATTTGTTTTAAATATAATTGTTTGTAACTTTGTTAATTGTTGTAGATGTATTTCTGTTAGAACCTAATTCGTGTTTGAGAGTTTGGTACTTGACAGAAAAGCGAATGCAAATCTATACAAAGTTCTCTTTTTGTGCAATAAATTCTTTGTTAAAAAATCTTATTATTGCCAAAAGTTTTCAACAGGTATTTTGTAAAGTTTTCCAAAATATTTTACAATATGCTTATTTTCAAGTGTTTAAAAAATTAATATTACTAAAAAGTTTTCCAAAATGATAAATTCTCTAAAAACAAGAAGGACTATTAGAAAATATTCTGATAAAGAGGTAAGCGAGGAATTAATAAATTCTCTGCTTGCAGATGCGTTCCGTGCATCAAACAATGGTAACATGCAGACTTATAGCGTGGTGGTTACTCGTAGTCATGAAAAGAAGGAGAAACTTGCTCCTCTGCATTTTAATCAGCCGTGTTTTAAAAACGCTCCGGTAGTGCTCACATTCTGTGCTGATTTCCGCAGGTTCAGCCAGTGGTGTGAGGCGAGCGGGGCAGTGCCTGGCTACAATAAATTCCTTTCATTCTTCTCAGCCGCCACCGATGCGCTGCTTGTGGCGCAGACTTTTGCCGTGGCTGCAGAGGATGCAGGTCTTGGTCTCTGCTATCTTGGCACTACAAACTATAACGCAGATGGCATTATTGATGCCTTGGAGCTGCCACAGCTTGTTTTCCCAATAACCACAATAACTCTCGGCTGGCCGGCAGAGACTCCCGCGCAGCCAGACCGTCTTGACCCTCAGGGGCTTATACATCGGGAAACTTACAAAGATGTGGATGTTAAAGCTCTCTACGCCCCCAAGGAGGCGCTGCCTGAGATGCAGGCTTTTGTAAAGGAGAATGGCAAACCGTCATTGGCTCATGTGTTTACAGACGTGCGCTATACCAAGGCAAATAATGAATTTTTCTCCGATGCGCTCCTCAAAGCCATAAAGAGGCAAGGGTTTATATTTTAACTCTTAATGCGGGAATTTGCATATAAGAGTAAATTTATTTACCTTTGTAGCATGGATTTAAATTATGGCATATATGCGCGGTCCAATCCTGACATTATAAAGGAGCTTGGACGTAGATTTAAGAACTACAGACTTAATAGCAATATTACTCAGAAAGAACTTTCTGAGCAGTCTGGGGTTAGCCTTATTACAATACGTCAGTTTGAGAATGGTCATTCAACAAACATTACAATGGCTAATTTCCTGGCCCTGTTAAGGTCAGTAAAGTGTTTGGAGAATGTAAATGAACTTATGCCTGAAATACCTATCTCTGGTTATGTGATGGAGAAGATTATAAAGAACAAGCCTAAACGTGCTAGTCATGCTAAATAACATTATAAAAGTCATATTATGGGGTGATGAGGTTGGCACTCTTTATTGGGATGCTGCCAAAGGATGCTCTGTCTTTTCTTTTAATGACAGGTTTGTTTCCAAAAATATGAATATTTCTCCAATTGTGGCACCTATAGTTAACGGTAAGGTTATTAGAAAATCTTTTCTTGGAAACAAAGATAAGGTTTATCAAGGTCTTCCTGAGTTTCTTGCTGATTCACTGCCTGACCATTGGGGTAATCTTATATTTGAACAATGGGCTAAACAGAACAATGTTTCGTTAAGGGACCTGACGCCTGTTGACAAATTATGCTTTATTGGAAGCCGTGCGATGGGTGCGTTTGAGTTCCAGCCAGAAACAAATATAGGAACTTTTGATAATCAAATCCAGCTGGATAGTTTGTATAAACTTGCGAGAAAGATATTTCTAGAAAGGGAAGATGTAAAAATTGAATCTGATGAGCCGCTAACATTGCAAGGATTATATGAGGTAGGTACTTCAGCAGGAGGCAAGCATCCTAAAGCTATAATTGCGATAGACAAAAATACAGGCGATATACGTTCTGGGCAGGTTATTCTTCCAGAAGATTATGAATACTACATACTCAAGTTTGCAGAAAGTGATGATTTCCCGTTCACAAATATTGAGATGACGTACTATAAGATGGCTTTAGCCGCAGGGATTAACATAATGCCATCAAAATTAATTTCTGTAGAAGGCAGAGAACACTTTTTAACACAGAGATATGACCGCATCAATGGTAAAAAGGTTTTTGTTCAGACTCTTGCGGCCATTAGCCCTGATGCTTCAAGTTATGAGTCTCTGTTTGAGGTGGCCAGGTATATAGGCGTTTCATTTGCGGAGCAGGCTGAACTTTTCAGGCGTCTCGTGTTTAATATCTTTGCAGGCAATGTGGATGACCATCAAAAGAACTTCTCGTTCTCTATGGATGAGAACGGTAGTTGGCATATTACACCAGCCTACGATGTTACCTTTACCACAAATCTTAACGGTCCTGTATATGAGCGAGTTCATACAATGTCTGTTTGTGGAAAAACAAATGATATTACGCAAGATGAGTTACTATACTTTGCAAAATCCAATGGGATTAAAAATGCAAAAAGTATTATTGAAGATGTTGCAACATCAGTTTCTACATTTTATAAAAGTGCGATAGACTGTGGAGTTAGTGTTTATTGGGCTGATAAAATTGAGGAGTATCTAAGAATCATCATGCCAGCGGAATATACATCTGGAATGACCAATTATATTCCAAGTTTTATAGAACCATTCGTTACTGAAAACGGAGTGACTGTATCAGACGTGAAATTTCATGAAACTGAACGCCATGATATTGTTTTATATGCTACAATAAACGGAATCAGCCGTAAACATACATTCTATAAAAACAGTGATCAGGCTGTTGCTATCTCAAAATATGGTGCAAACCATATTCCAGAACAAATGCAGAAGGCCTTGATTGAAGAGCTTTTAAAATAATTCTCCCCACCTATCCAGGGATTTGGCAGGGTGGGGAATATTATTATGCCTTAAAATATTTCACTTAAATAAGCTGCAATAAATTTTGATGCTGTAATGATAACTACGATATCAAGTATTGATAGTATAAATCCAGCCGCAGCGTCTTCTCTTGGACTTTTGAATAATCCAATAATAGAGAATATAAATCCTAGGCATAAGAAAAGAATATTTAATTTAGACCACCAGCAAAAAATCAAACATAAAATGGCACATACTAATCCGATAGAGCCCATTACGTTTTTCTTCACCAAAACCTCTTGAGTAGAGTTTGAGGATTCTGTAACCTGCCCATTATTTTTCCTCCATTCTAGGCTTTCAGTGTTGCTTTCGCTTGATATTTGCTCAATTCCTAAATATGTGTCATTAGACTTAAGCCATTGAATAATAACAACGTATGCTTTTTCGGGGACATTGGAACATTTTTCAAGTAGGTTGTTATAGTTGTCTGGATATTTTTCTTTATAGGTGTTAATGAATTCTTGATTTGAAAAAGTCTTACCATTAAATGATTTGATAATGTTTTGTGAGGCAGTAAAAAGATATTGATCTAAATTTTCCATAGTATAAATAATTTGAATTATTGTTTGATGCCATTTTTGTAATTGTTAATTCGTTGTTTGAGTATAGTTTTATAATTAGCTGAAATGTACGAATGATAGAACATGTCTACTGAGTCAAAATAGATTTTGTTTTTTTCATAATCCTTTTTGAATTTAGGGCAGTATTGCATAATATATTCTATACCCTGATCATAGAAGTATTTGTCAGATAGACTGCTCATATCATCAATTACAGAATGGATTATTTGTCCTTTTTTGGAAGATGTGGAAGCACTTTCTGCTTCACACAAGTTTAGATTCTTATTCCCGTATAAAGTTGAACTTAGATATTGTAAAATTTTATATTGTTTCTTTTTTTTCTGTATGAAGTCAATAAACTCGCTGTCGCTTGTTGCATTGTTATAAGCAGTATCAAATTCTTCTTTTGATGGGAATAATCTTTTATTATCGTTGTATTGTTTAGCTCTGCATGAAGATTCAAGGGCTGGCATTTTACCATTATCAATAAGCTCAATTTTTATTTGATTGATTTTAGATTCATCCATACAACGATACTCTATGTCAATTTCTCTCAACTGTATGTTTAAGTCTGGATTAACTTTAGCAGCTTTTACTATGTATTCGTCAGGGTATTTTGTTCTTAATGTGTTTTTCATAACATCGCCACGAGAGAATTCTACATACTTTTTGTATATTCTGTTCTTTTCTTGTTTGATCCAACTTTTGCATTTGTCTGATGTTGATAGTGCATCATCTGGGATTTGTGAAAAACTCAGAGTGTAATCTTTGCAGTACCAAGGATTATTTCTTAGGGAGTCATTGTATTGTTTGGTGTATTTATTTAGTTCATACTCTGTATTTTTCCTTCTTCTTTCTATTTCCAGTTGTTTTAGTTTATATTCAGAGATAGTTTTTTGTGCAATAGGCATTATAAATTCGTTAAGATTGGGTGCAAGATAAAGTTTAAATAATGTTTTTGCTATTTCAAAATATTTTTCATTAATAGTATTGTCATCATTGAATATTTTGTTGTTTTCTAGTTTTAGGTACACAAAATATTCAATGACGGGTGTTCCATAAATGGCAATTTGTTTTAATCTTGGAAGCTCACGAACACTTGGAATGTATATGTGGGTTACAGATGCTGGTATTGCTAATGAACTAAGTCTAATCATATTGTCAAATGAGGACATGTCAATATATGTAACAGTATTTGGTATTACGATACTCTCTATATCAACTCTATGTTCGGCATGCATGCTTTCAACGGAGTTTGTAATATCAGGGACTAATATTGCAGATAGCAACCCGCCAACACCGCTTTTGGGGCTGCCTTCTGCGTTTATAGAGATTACCTTAAATGTGTCATACTTGTAATTAATGTATGCTGGAATGTTTATTTGCCTATGATTGCCATAAAAATTTTTTACGGATGCTGAATTGTCAGAGAGATCTAACTCATATTCTATATCATTTATTATGACTTTTTCTTTGTATGCAAAAATGTTTATAGTAAATAAAATGCAAATAGAGATTAAGAATAATTTTGCTTTTCCCATTTTGGTATAATTTTGTATAACGACTATCTTTTGTTGAGTATTAAATCCTTTTTATCATAACAATTAAATGTATGTGTGGGTTTTAGATTGTCATACTCGGTTATAATTTTTTCCCATGTAACAAAGTGTAGTTGACTTGAAAATAGTTTGATATCCACGTCTTTGTTTAAATCTTCAATTAGTTTACCTTTTATGGTAGGATCTGGCGTGATTGCAATGTATTCTGCTTTAGAGCATGATTTAATCAAATTATATATCTTTTGTACAATCTCATTCCTCGTTTCAACAGTCCTTGGATTTTTGGAGGTGGTGCCTTTACTCTTTATGTATTCTGATACGTTGGATTCTCCCCATTTTAGCATGTTAAAAAGATAATATTTTAGGCTTAGTTGATAGAATAGATTAGAGGAGTAGCCATTATATGATTTTTTTGATTTGAATTTTTCAAACTGTTGCTGCAGTTTGTATGAGTTGCCATTAGATACCTTTGCCTCAAAGAAAAACACTGTTTTTTCATTGTTGTTATCAGCAATAAGAATTGCATCTGAATCTCCAAAGTCAGATAGGGAACCCTCCATAATGATTTTAAAGTTGTTGTAGGAATTAAATTTTTCCACTCCGGATATCTTAAGTAGTTTCTGTAATGATTCTACATCGTTGTTGAAATAAAATAGGGCATTCATCATACCTCTTTCAGAATATCCGTAAATTTCTGTGCTTGATTTTGTCATAGTTAAATTGTTTATGGTTTGTATTTGGTAATAAAAAATCAGCGTTGCCAGCAGATTGCCAGTGACGCTGATATGTTTTCACTTAAAATGAAAAACGCGGACCCGCATTCTGCTCGTTCCGCTGTTCTAGGCTCTCGCATGCCTTTCAAGTCCAAAACGAGCAAAGAGAGTCCACGCTGATGTATAATTAACCACAATCTTGCTATAACCTGTTGGTTATAGCAAGAGGCCTGCGCATTGTAATGCAAGGCCAGTGGGGTATATACACACCCACGGACATCTACTTTGCCTTAGTCTAAGACCTGGGATTGAATTTGCGAGATTCGGAACAGTTAAACTAAAGCGTTTAGTAAACGCCATTATGTAAATTTTCAGAACCCACCCAGCACACCCACAGGGTGTTTCAGCGTGGATTCCAATGGCAAAGATAATATTTTTTCTCTGTAAAAGAAATTTTCATAATGCTATTTTAATTAGTAAATGTAATTGTATAAGATTTATCTAAATTGGCTTAAAGAGTAAGATGGTCACAAATATTCCAATCTAAATCATCGTCAAACACATCGCTTTTATACGTGCTATAGTCTATCTCTGTATGTAGTTCAATATTGAAGTTTCTCACCCAAAGTAAGTCAAAAATAGAGAATTCCAAATGCTCATACAGATTATGGAATGCATGTATTAGATGCATGTCTTTGGTTAATTCTCTATCTAAGCCTTCATTCCAGTTGTCTGGCTCTTCCTGCAAGTATAGCATCTTATTTTCAGATTGAATGTGAACAGAATCGCCCCATGTTTTTATCTTAAAACAGCATGCTCCATTTTCATACAAAGGCATATAATTATCAATTGTCCCATTTAACATTGCCCATATCTTTCTGGCTCTGACAGTCTGAACTGGATGAATTTTAGGATATCCATATCCAAGAAAGCATTTCCCCGTTACAACTATGTTATTCTTCTCATCATAACTCTTTGCTGACTCGAAGATTTTTATTGTTCTATGACGCATTTCTATAAGTTGCAGTTTCAGCGCATCATTGAATTCACTTAACAACTGCCTATATTTTTCATCCATTGCAAAATAATTTTGGAGAATATTCTTTCTTACACCTAATAGGTGCTTAATGGTAACTCTGTTGTAATCCATGAATGCTTTCATCCTCTCAGTCTCGTATTGTAAGTTCAGAATCGCTGTTTCTATTTCTTGCACAGCCTTCGTGTTAAAAATCTCTTGTACTGTCATAGTTGATTGATTTGTAGCAAGTCCATCTTCAGGTGTTCAAACAAGATAGCTCCTATAAAGCAACTTGGTGCAAGTACGCCGTCAAAAATATATTGTCGGTTACTTTTTCTACTTGACAACATTGTTTGTAGAGCCTCTTTAGCGCCATTGTTGGTTGATATGCTCATATATGTTTTAACATCAAATTTTCTACACAAGTTCTGTTGTATCTGGGAAAGCTTTTCATGTTCACAGGAAGTTACAAACGCAGATACTTCTAAATCCTCTTCTCCGTAGCTTCCATCGGGGTTGATATAGTGACCACAAAGCCCAATGCTATGTAACTCTAATGCGCCTATCTCTTTAAACATCTTTATAGGACTATTTTCATGCCCATTTTTGCTCGGCGATATTATAATGAATGGCTTGCTCAGATATTTTGCAATGCCTTCAATATATTCCGCATCACTGCGGCATTTCATGCTTGGAAAGTAACTGTACATTGTTTAGGAACTCCTCTCTATAATAAGTTTTAAGATATGCTGTTCTGTAGGATGTGAGCGCCAGATATGTGGCCGTTGCCATATTGATGCGGCCTGGTTTTGACAGAGCCTGGATGCTAATGAAATAATCTACAATGTCTTCAAATGAATGTGGGCATAACTGGCCATGTCGTTTCTTCCAGAACTCGTTATAAAAAGTTATTCCGTCGATGTCATTGTTCCTATACAGTTCAAAAACTTTATCATCGTTGATTGGAATGTTCTCTATATCAATATCATGGCCTTGTTTCTCTTTGACGCACTGTAATGTGTTGTAAATCAACATTGAATGATTCACGGTGATGTAATACATATAGGCGCCAGACTCCAATAGTGACTGCTTGCTAAATTCACAAGGGATGCTCCTTAATCTCCTTTTGGCGGTGGAGTCTGCATCTATTTGAGACCTCTCTGGTATGAAGTGGCCATCGCCATACTCGGTTCTGTCTGCTACCATTAGAATGCCGTTCAGCATGATTTTCTTATCAATAAATTCAAACAATCTTACAGGCGAAGGCTTAGTGTCGTTCTCATCGCGTTTTTCTACTTTATAGCGCATTCTATCGTATGGATGAAAGAATATGCACAATGGGAATGTTTGGTTTAATAATTCAAGAATAGCCTCTTTATTTGGATAGTCAGATATCTCAAGTCTGAATGACCTGATGCAGCTTGGGTCAGTTTTGCGCATATCTGCAAAACTTAGGCTGAATTTCATAGGGTCAACATCTGTTATGTCAAGCAAATATGCTACGATGCTGCATATTGCCTCATGAGTGGCGTACATATCAATTTTCAGTTTCTCTCTAATGGTTTCTAAAATCTGTGCTGTAAAAAGAAAGTAACCGACTTTATTATATTTGCAAATCTCAGTTAATTCTTCTTTGATTCTTTCTTCTGTCTCACTATTGAGTTTCTCTCCGTAGTGAGCTTTTGCTTTTTCAAAAACAATCTGCCCAAGATATTCGTTTGCAGATTGCATACCGCACGGTATATTGATTTTTGGTGTTAGTGTTGTTTTCATGATTGAATAATTTTTTTGTTAGTTACTTGTTGATAATGAGTGAGTTTTGTTAATCAGGCGCTCTCCTCTGGGGAGAGCGCAAGTCTTAGTCCGGTGATTTGCCAGTAGGCGTCGTGGGCACTGAATTTGTAGGTGATCAGCGATGTCTCGTTGTTGTTGAGGCAGCTGCCCCCGCGGCAGGTCAAGTTGTCGCACAACTCGCAAACATTGCCCGTCATGTCGTAAATCCCGAGTTCGTTTGGATTTTTGAGCGCCACCGGGTGGGTTTTGCATAGGCTGTTTGCCCTGCACCAGGCCACGAATGCCAGGGCGTTGCCACCCGAAAACCGATACCCGTGCGATTTCAGGCCTCCTCTGGCGGCGAATTCCCACTCCTCCTCGGTCGGGAGCCTGAACTTTTTTCCGGTTATTTTGTTCAGTTTTTCAATGAAAGCCATGCAGTCTGTGTGCCAAATCCTCTCCACC
>ONBO01000060.1 GCA_900316125.1 uncultured Bacteroidales bacterium
GTAGTAGGTATAGTCGCCGATGATGATACGCGGGTTCTTCACCACGTTCTTGATGAAGCAGAGGCTTGGAATCTTCGGATTCGGAAAAGCCTCATTGGGATTTGGTCTGTTTTTTATCTCCATAAATTCCGATTTGTCTGTTTACACTTTCAGTAAACCGCTATTTAAGAAACAAAGATACAATTTTATTTTTTTTCTACCTACTCGTGTCCACTTTTAGAGTAGCAGCAAGTATCATTTGTTTCTTATTTAAATAGTAAGACTTTTAATTTTTTTGCTTCACCCCTTAACTTTTCAGGGTTCTGCTCGGCCAGTTTCTGAAGATTGAGAAGTTTCCATTTGACAGATGGAAAGTCCTTGAAATGCGCAAACTCATAGTTGTCCCATTCGGGTTCACCATATTCAAAACTAACGAGAAAACGACGGTCAGCATCGGTTAAGATGTTATTAACGTCAGAAATTAGTTTTGTACGAGTTTCTTCAAATTCTTCGTATGAAAATGGAGTATCGGTCATACCAACAAATTGATTGGCAAGATCCTCATGCTGGTCAATAAGAGTCGGAGCAAACGATTCATGAATGGGACGGTCACTGCTAAGTAAACAGAAAATGAGACCTTCACGGCAATCCTTCAGCGGAATTGTCATGTACTTTACATCGAATAGGTCTCGTGGATGTTGACGTGAGAGTGCAGCTGCAACCTTACCTCCATAGAGTAGTGAAATAGGAACAATGTCAGCGATACAATATACTTGAAACTCATCCTGAGCCTTTTCGCATAATGGAAGATGCATTAACTCACCACCTACGATACCTCGTTTTGTTTGGTTTACCTCAACCTTGACTTGTTTGCCTCGGTATTCGCAGAGTAATTTGCAAGTAGCATAATTTGGAATGATGTGCATACCTGGGAATGCTTTACGTGCTTTCTCGCTAATCGACTTCAGATGAATGTTAATGTCATCAATACTTTTCTTACGGTCTGCTAATGGAATATAAGTGAGATCAATGTCAACAGAATACCTAGGCAGATTCCTTAGGAAAAGATTGATTGCCGTTCCTCCGTGTACAGCAAAAACCTTTTCTTCCATAACCAAAGGTAAAAGACGCAACAGAAGGTCAACCTTTTGAGCATAAACGCTTGATTGTATATCTCGTTTATTCATATTCTGCTAATTCTCTCGGAATTGTTATTTTGTATTTTGAAACATAGACACCGCCTTTGCACAATTGTATTTTAGAAGTGCCAAGGTTTATTCGGCCGACATCAATTGCTTTATACCAAGGATAATTAGCCTTTTCTGCCATATAAAGGAACATTCTTTTGACGGTCATGTTATTAGTCGTTTCAAGCAGCTGTTGAACTTTGGCTGGGTGAAGTGCCGTTAATTGCTCCATGATGTAATATAAATCCATGAAGCTATATCTATTTGGGGCCAATAGAAGACATTCCATGAAAGCAAGTTCAGGAGAAGATGCTTGTACAGTATAATTATTCTGTTTTATTGCTTGTTTCTGGATTAGGCTGAAAGCCGATGTCGTAAAAAACTCTATTGTCATATCAAACAAATCACTTTTTGCCCATTGAGGAGTTCTTGGCTCATTACTAGCAACCATAAGATGTGGTTTCCCCATTGGTACAAAATGGTAATAACCAGAAAGCTCAAGAGCAGAGTGAGCTGCTACACGATACTGTTTACCAGTTTGCTCCTGGCAACTTGCTAAAGCTGCCAATGCTGATAGAGAATCTCCGCTACGGTACATCACCCCCTTAGACAAGGATGTCAGCCAGCCGGATTTACGGTACTGCTTCATCAACTGATCAGAATATCCCTGCTTCTTTAGTCCCTCGGAAAATAGTATTCCTCCGGGGAGTATATTCACTAGTAATGAGTTGATTTTGCTCCTTGTTTCTATAGCCATATTTTATAATACGTTGAATATTTCAACTGCAAAGATGTAATATTTTCAAGACATAACCAAATGTTCGGTTGAAAAATATGCGTTTTTCTATAGTTTTACTTTAGTTTAAGAGAATATTTAGGTATATTGGCTAATTTTATTCTGCCTTATATATAAAGGGAGATAAACTAAACCTACTTCCCCACGCAGAATGTTTATTTTCCGATGCAAAACTTAGAGAAGATGTTATTTAGCACGTCCTGGCTGTAGATTTGGCCGGTGATGGAGCCAATGGCGTCAAGGCAGTCATGCAGATCCATGGCAATGAACTCAGAACTTATTCCATCTGCCAGCCCCTGTTTAACACGCAGGGTGGCGGATAGGGCGGTGGTGAGCGCTTCATAATGGCGCATATTGGTAACCACCACATCGCCAGCGTAGTCATTTATATGTGCGCTCTTAAGTATTTGTTTTTTCAACTCTTCAATGCCAGTGCCTTGCTTGGCGGAGATTATCACATGCGGGGCGTCAATGTCGGCAAAAAGGTTCTCCATAACAGGAATTTCATCGCCGCTGATAAGGTCAGTTTTGTTGAAAACAAGGATGAGCTGCTTGCCCTCGCATCGGGGTACAATGCGGCTTGCCATCCAGTCAATATGCTCGTTAATACTGGTGCTGTCAATAATCCAAAGCACCACGTCTGCCTTTTCAATAGCTCCGTAACTACGCTTAATGCCTATATTCTCTATGGCGTCAGAAGTCTCACGTATGCCCGCCGTGTCAATGAAGCGGAACAGGTAGCCGTCAAGCACAGCCGTATCTTCAATAGTATCGCGTGTAGTACCGTGAATGTCGCTCACAATGGCCTTCTCCTCACCAAGCAGCAGGTTCAGAAGGGTGGATTTTCCAGCATTGGTTTCTCCCACTATTGCCACGCCGATGCCATTTTTTATAGCGTTGCCGGCATCAAAAGATTTAATCAGGCGGCCTATACGCTCCTGTATGGTGTTAAGCAGCTCAGTCATTTGCCTGCGGTTTGCAAACTCCACGTCCTCCTCAGAGAAGTCAAGCTCCAGTTCCAGCAGCGATGTGAAGTCAAGCAGTTTGCCTCGCAGTTCACCCAGCTCCTTTGAAAATCCGCCACGCATCTGGTTCAGCGCCACCTTATGCGCCGCCGCCGATGTGGAGGCAATCAAATCAGCCACAGCCTCCGCCTTTGTGAGGTCCATCTTGCCATTAAGGAATGCACGCTGTGTGAACTCGCCTGGCTGAGCCATGGCGCAGCCAGCGTCAAGAAGGGCTTTGATAATGCTTTGCTGAATATACACAGAGCCGTGGCACGCAATCTCCACGGTGTCCTCACCTGTGAAAGAACGGGGCGCACGGAAGACTGTGATAACACAGTCATCAATGTCTGAGCCTTCAGGAATTGTAATAGTTCCGTAATGAACGGTGTGGCTTTTACAGTCAGCAAGATTTTTTTTGCCATGGAACAGATTGCCGCACACAGTCACCGCATCGGGGCCGGAAACCCTTATGACCGCTATGCCGCCAGTGCCGGCAGGTGTTGATATTGCACAGATGGTACTCACTATTGTTTTGCCTTTACATCAAGCTGAAGCTCGTCAAGCTGCTTCTGGTCAAGCGGGGCAGGAGCATCGAGCATAACGTCACGGCCGCTGTTGTTTTTAGGGAATGCAATACAGTCTCGTATGCTGTCAAGGCCCGCAAACAGGCTTACCCAGCGGTCAAGACCGTAAGCAAGTCCGCCGTGAGGAGGTGCGCCATACTTGAAAGCGTTCATTAGGAAACCAAACTGCTCCTGAGCCTTTTCTGGAGTGAATCCAAGAATCTCAAACATCTTGGCCTGAAGTTTAGGGTCATGGATACGTATGGAGCCACCGCCTACCTCCACGCCGTTAATAACCATGTCGTATGCGTCAGCACGTACTGCTGCAGGGTCAGTGTCAAGCAGTGGAATATCTTCATCTTTAGGATGTGTGAACGGGTGGTGCATAGCCATAAGGCGCTGCTCCTCATCGCTCCACTCAAACATGGGGAAGTCAATAACCCACAGCGGAGCAAATACGTTCTTGTCACGTAGCCCAAGGTCTTCACCCATTTTAAGACGTAGCTCGCAAAGCTGTTTCTGTGTCTTTTGGGTGTCATCGCCGGAGAGAATAAGTATAAGGTCACCGGGCTCAGCCTCCATCTTGGCTTTGAGTGCCTGAAGTGTATCTTGTGAGTAGAATTTGTCAACGCTTGATTTTACAGTGCCGTCGGCCTCCACACGGGCGTAAACCATGCCCTTGGCACCTATCTGCGGGCGCTTTACGTACTCTGTAAGAGCGTCAAGTTGTTTCCTTGTGTATGTTGCTGCACCTTTGGCGCATATACCGCCTATGTAGGTGGCATTGTCAAACACGCTGAACCCATAGCCCTTTAAGGTGTCCATAAGCTCCACAAAGCGCATTCCAAAACGCAGGTCTGGCTTATCACTGCCGTAGTATTTCATAGCGTCATGCCATGTCATACGCTTGAAGTCTTCTTTGAACTCCACTCCGCGCAGCTCCTTGAAAAGGTGCTTAGCCATACCCTCAAAAAGATTGATAATGTCCTCCTGCTCCACAAAAGACATCTCGCAGTCTATCTGTGTGAACTCCGGCTGACGGTCTGCACGCAGGTCCTCGTCACGGAAACATTTCACTATCTGGAAGTAACGGTCAAAACCGCTCACCATAAGCAGCTGCTTAAGTGTTTGTGGTGATTGCGGCAGGGCGTAGAACTGTCCTGGGTTCATACGGCTTGGCACCACAAAGTCACGGGCGCCCTCTGGAGTGGAACCTATCAGCATCGGGGTCTCCACCTCAAGGAATCCCTTGCTGTCAAGATAGCGGCGCACTTCCATAGTCATTTTATGGCGCAGCTCAAGATTCTTTCTCACAGCAGTACGGCGCAAATCCAGGTAGCGGTAAACCATGCGCAGGTCATCACCGCCGTCGGTGTTATCCTCAATAGTGAATGGGGGAGTGAGAGATTTGTTCAGTACGTTAAGCTCGTTAGCAAGAATCTCAACATCGCCCGTAGGAATATTCTTATTAGGGTTACTACGCTCAGAAACCACTCCCTTAACCTGAATCACAAACTCACGGCCAAGTTCGTTAGCCTTGGCGCACAGTTCTGCGTTAGTGTCCTCGCTGAACACAAGCTGAGTAATGCCGTAGCGGTCACGCAGGTCCACAAAGGTCATTCCGCCCATCTTCCTTATTTTCTGAACCCAGCCTGCCAGGGTCACACTCTTATTTACATCGGCGATGCGCAGCTCGCCACAAGTCACAGTTCTGAACATAATTTATGTTGTTTTTATCAAGTCACAAAAGTACAAAAAAAATCAATACCTTACATTCTCAAGGAAAAGTCTTTTGGATGGGGTGGAAATAGAAAAAAGCGTCACAAGGACGCTTTTTTCTGTTTGTAGCAATAGGGTAGCGGTTTGTCTTACTCAAAGCGGATGTTGGCGCGGCGGTTGGTGGCGCGTCCATCAGCTGTTTTGTTTGATGCGGCAGGTTCGGTCTGGCCCTTGCTCTCACAGCGGATTTGGTCTGCTGAAACTCCTTTCTTTACCATATATTCCTTGAGTGACTCGGCTCGTTTGATGCCCCAAACCTTGAGGTTCTGCTCTGCATTACCAGTGTTGTCTGTGTGACCGGTAATCACTATGCGCATGGATGGGTCGGCAGCCATAACATCAGCTATCTCATCTACTATATTCTGCTCTCCTGGCTTGAACTTGAGGCTTGTGCCACCAGTCTCAAAGTGCACGGTAACGGTCTCACCTTTAGCTTTGAGAGCAGCTATGTGGGCAGCTTTCTCAGCCTGGAGTCTTGCTTGCTCTGCCTCAGCGGCTTTGATGCTGTCCTGGCGTGCCTGTTCAGCAGCAAGACGAGCTTTCTCTGATGCCAGACGTGACGCTTCAGCCGCAGCGGCTTCAGCAGCCAGACGCTCAGCTGCTTGTGCAGCGGCAATGCTATCCAAACGTGCCTGCTCCGCAGCAGCCGCTTGTTCTGCTGCCAGACGCTCAGCCTCGGCTTTAGCCTTGGCTTTGGATTTAGATGACCAGCCAAAGTCAAACGCCAAGCGCAGACCGCAGTTGATAAGGTTAGCCTTGGAGGTCTCATTAGAATCAAATGTGCCACGGTAGTCAATCTTAGACGGGTCAGTGGCATTGATGCTTAGCATTGGGTCAGACTTGGCATCGGCAAGCAGGTTGGTGAAGCTATAGCCAAAACTAACGCCTATGTACATGCCCCAGTTGTTATTGAAAGCTATGCGTGTGCCTAAATCGCATATAACGGAACCGCCCACCTTAGCACGATTGTTGAACTTGGCGTCCTGAGTGGTTGTATAGGTTGAGAAACCTATTTCCGGTGCATCGCTGATGCTGTAGGGACCAAGGTTAGGGAATACTCCCGTAGTGCTATAGCTACCACTCTGGGCTGTGTACGCTCCATGCCGGCTTCTTCACATACGGCTCGCCGTCGATGATACTGCCGTCATCGAGGTCGAGCAACATGCGGAAACGGTTTCCGTAGATGCCGACGTAGTC
>ONBO01000058.1 GCA_900316125.1 uncultured Bacteroidales bacterium
TATAGGTGCAAACGGCTGTGACAGTATAACTTACCAGCCTGTAATAATCAAGGATAGCGTGGTGGTTACATTGCCAGAGGTGGAGAACTGCTATGAATACACATGGGAGGGTCAGACCACCAAAAAGTCAGCTAAGCTGCGTAAGGTTGATGTGGGTGTAAACGGCTGTGACAGTATTACATACCAGCCTGTAATCATTAAGGATAGTGTAGTGGTGCATTTGCCCGATGTGGAGGCCTGTGGAGAATATACATGGCATGAAATGACGGTAAAAGAGAGCGCTACATTGCGTTATGAGACCGTGGGCAGCAACCAATGTGACAGTATTACTTATTTGTACGTTGATATTAGTTATGATACTTCCACAGCGGTTGAAGATACTGTAAAGTTTGGTCACACTTACCAGAAGAAAGGTTTTGACCTGCCTGAGCAGAGAGAGATTGGTGAGTTTGTTTTTGAGAAGACCGTTCATACCGTCAAGGGTTGTGACAGCACTGTGGTCTTGACACTACATGTTATACCAGACAGGGATTTGCCTCTGAAACCGGCATCGTATGTGGTGTATAAGGACGGCAGGTTTAACTGGCAGATAGAGAATGTGGAGAATTTCCCGAATGTATATGTGGAGATTTATGACCGTTTTGGACGTAGGGTTGCCATGTACCACGGCTATGATAACAACAATGGCTGGAACGGCTATTATAACGGACATATACTGCCATCTACAGATTACTGGTACTACATACGTGATGATATCTTTGGCTCAATGTCCGGCCACTTTACGCTTTACTACAAACAGGGGCAGTGGTGATTAGCACTTTAGTAGTTCATCAAATGCCTTGACGGCGAAGACGTCTGTCATGCCGGCTATATAGTCTATGACGGCTTGCTGGTATATCTCCGGAGTGCTGAGGGTGCCGTAAATCTTCTTGTTCTTGCAGCGGCTGAATGCCTGCTTCAGGTTGCTGTCCAGGATGTCTGGGTTACAGTATTTTGGCAGCCAGTCTGCAAACTCTTTTATGAATGTTTTACCGTCAAAGTGTATGCTGTAAAGGTAGCTGATGGTGTCTGCGCCTCTATAGAGGTTTATCAGCTTGTTGTAAATCTCTGTAATAATCAGTTTTGCATACTTCTGGTACGGTATCAGACGCTGGTTCTTGTATATGTTCCTATAGTTGAAGTCTTTAATCCAGCAGAGCAGTTTAAACATCTCATCGCTGAACCTTAGTCCGCTCTCTGGAGTGCTGTATGCGCAGAGGTCTGTTATCAGGCGGTGGATTATTGATGTGGTGTTAACCGCTTTCCCATTCCCTATGGCCTCCGATATCTCCTTTAGCTCCGCCTTTTGCTTCTCATCAAAGTAGTTGAGTATGGAGGCGTCCTCTATGTCCCTGCCAAGGTAGGCTATCTTGTCTGACAGTTTTACCACGCACCCCTCCCATGTGGCGGCCTGAAACTCCCCTTTATAGGTGAAATCTTTCAGGTCAATGAGTTCGCTGCGTGGGCGCAGGCTCTCCTCGTCAAGCTCTCCGCAGTGTGATATTATGCCGTCACGCACTGCATACGTGAGGTTGAGGTTCAGCAGGTTACCCTCAAGGTCTGGCAGCAGCTCTATGTCATCTATGAAATGGAGGCCGTTCTGCTCATGCCAAAACTCACGGCCTGTAAGGTCGCTTATTACTGTCTCTCCGTGATGTCCGAACGGAGCGTGGCCTATGTCATGCCCTAAGGCTATGGCCTTTATCAGCTCCAGGTTCAGTCCAAGTTTCTCCGCGATGGTAAACGCCACAGACTCCACATGTGTTACGTGCTCTATGCGGGTGCATATATGGTCATTGCCGGCGGCATTGAAAAACACCTGTGTCTTGTGCTTAAGGCGCCGGAAACCGTAGCTGTGCAGTATGCGCGTATAGTCACGGTCAAACTCACTTCGTACGTCGCCCGCAGTTTTATACAAAGGTTGCTGACGCTCCTGCAGCTTGGCGGGAGAGGGGCTGTTTTTTCCTGATATTGCGGAGTAATCTGAAAACATATTATCTCAAAATCAATGCGAGATCCTTCGTTTCACTCAGGATGACGTAATTCATTTTGCGAAATTAATAAAAAAATCAATAACTTTGCATTTATGCCAAACTCATTTTTTAAATTCAAGCAGTTCACGGTGAATCAGGACCGCTGCGCCATGAAGGTGGGGACAGACGGTGTGGTGCTGGGTGTTACCGCCACATTCTGTGATGGCGGCGGCTCAGGCTCTGCTGATGCTCCCAAACTACACCTTGTGGATGTGGGGGCAGGCACAGGTCTGGTGTCACTGATGATTAAGCAGCGTCACCCCTCTGCGTGCATTACGGCTGTGGAGATAGACCCCGATGCAGCCTCTCAAGCGCAGGAGAACTTTGACGCATCGCCGTGGAAGATAGAGGCGGTCTGCTCCAGCTGGCAGAACTTTGCCAGTAGGGCGGAGGCTGAAGGGAAAAAGTTTGACGGCATATTCTGCAATCCGCCGTATTTTACCGCATCACTGAAGGCGCCCTCTGAAAAACGCACTCAGGCGCGCCACAATGACTCTTTGCCTTTTACGGAACTGATTAGCGGCGTGGCTGCCGTTCTGGCTGAGAACGGGCTCTTTTACGTAATTCTGCCTGCTCAGGATAAGGAAGGGTTTGAAAAGTTGGCATCGGAGAAGGGGTTGGTGCTATCTGCCATCACCTATGTGCATCCTGTGGAGGGCTCGGAAGCCAAACGTGTAGTTATGTGCTATAAAAAAGCCCCTGCCTTGTGTGGCGAGGGGCCCGTCGTAGAAAATAATTTATACCTTGAAACTATTACACGAGGTGTGTATACTGAAAGGTTTAAAACCTTGATATCGCCTTTTTATCTAAAACTTTAGAAGCATACCAGCCGTTTACGGTGCAGCGCTCAATGGTGTCAAGCATCATCTTCTCCATGCGCTCCATACATGCGTCCTGGTCAAATGCTATGCGCTTCTGCAAGTATTTCTCGCTCAGCTCCTTTATCTCTTCAGGATGCTCTATAAAGTGATCTATCTTGCGTGCCAGGTCCTTGCTGTCATTTACTTTGAAGAGGCTGCGCTCATCCACAGCAAACGCCTTTGTTGCGCATCGTGGTGAGTTGGCTATGATAGGCACCTTGCCGCAGGCTATGGCCTCTATACATGATATTGCCTCCGCCTCAATCTCTGCTGGGTGGCAGTAGATGTCAACCATGTTTATGAGTTTCAGCAAATCCTGACGGCTGTAGAAGTTTATGTTCAGCTCATTGGCAAGTCTTCCCTTGGCGTACTTGATAAGTTTCTCCTTCAACGGGCCGTCACCGGCAAAGAAGAGCTGTATGCGCTCGTTGTATTTTGATTTTTGCACTGCCTTGATAAGCACTTTGTGTGACTTCTCTGCTGAGAGTCTACCTGTGAAGAGGATGCAGAACTTGTCTTTATACTGCTCTGGTTTAGGACTTACCATTGGCTTGAACTCATTGTTTACGCCGTTTGATATTACGTATGCTGACGTGTTATGGTGTATTGATTTTTCAAACACTCCGCGTACAAACGATGTGGGGTAGTGTATGGCGTCGCACCAGCGGAACAGATTGTGGTCATACCACTTGTATATGCGGCGGTTAAAGTAATTCCAGTTTATAAGACCAAGCTGGCATGAGAGGTTCTCTGCCTGGGCGTGGAATCCGGCTGTAAGGGGGATTCCCATAAAGTGTGCCATCTTGGCTGTCTTGCTTGCTATGAACAAAGGAAGCATTACGTGTACAAGGTCTGTGCCGTCCATTGCCTTGCGCATAACATCCTCATCAAAGGCAGGAAGCACTACTTTGTTTATCTCGAACATATAGTCAAGCAGCGCACCCATCCTTGCCTTTGGAAGAATGTAGTAGCCATCCCATCCGCGTTTGTCTTCATCTGGGCAGACTACGCGCACTTCATGCCCTTTCTTCTTTAAATAGCTAATCAAATTCATAGCGGCTATGGATGTTCCGTTATTTGGAACTCCAAGCACCTCACATACAATAGTAATAATCATATCAATTTTATTGTAAGTTTGTATTTAGTAATTTTGTGTTTTTACCGCTGGATACAGCTTTGGCTTGCAAATATAGTGTGATTAAATGTTAAAATATGTGATATTTATGTTAATTTTGTTTTGAGTGTGAATTTTTTTAACTATTTCTGCATTGGTGTGTCATAAATGTTACAAGAAAATAAAATGGAAGTAAGGTGTGTTCTTCAAACAAATTTAATAATTTTGCGTCTTAAACTTAAAACTAACAAGCCTTATGATAAAGAATATAACAGACAGTGTAAAATACATTGGAACAGATGATTTGAATCTTGATTTGTTTGAGAGCCAGTATGTGGTGCCAGATGGTATGGCGTATAACTCATATTTGATTGAAGATGAGAAGATTGCCATAATGGATACTACGGACGATGCCACCGATTCTGCATGGAAGGAGAACCTTGCTGAGGCTCTTGCCGGCCGCACTCCTGACTATCTGGTCTCACTGCATGTGGAGCCTGACCACGCATCGCTGATAGCATGGGCTCTTGAAACCTACCCGCAGCTAAAGTTAGTGGCAAGCGCCAAGGCTATATCCATGCTGCCGCAGTTTTTTGAGGGGCTTGACCTTACCGGTAGAACCATTGCGGTTAAAGAGGGTGAAGAGCTATCTCTCGGCTCCCGCTCGCTAAAGTTTTTTGCAGCCGCCATGATTCACTGGCCAGAGGTGATGGTGGCGTTTGACACTAAGGAGGGGCTTCTCTTCTCTGCTGACGCTTTTGGTAAGTTTGGTGCGCTGAGTAAGTGTGGTTTTACGAGCCGTGATGATGATGACTGGGCTTGTGAGGCTCGCCGCTACTATTTTAACATCTGCGGAAAGTACGGTGTGCAGGTGCAGAACCTGCTAAAAAAGCTCTCAACGGTTGATGTTAAGACTATATGCCCACTGCATGGCCCTGTGCTTGTGTCTGATTTGGATTACTACATTGATCTATATAACACTTGGAGCAGCTTCGGTGTGGAGACTGACGGTGTGTTCATTGCTTACGCTTCAATACATGGCGGCACGGCCAAGGCTGCTGAGCAGCTGGCTGATATTCTGAAGGCTAAAGGCTGCCCTAAGGTGGTTTGCACTGACCTGTGCCGCTCAGACCTGGCTGAGAATATTGAGGATGCGTTCCGCTATGGAAAGATGGTGGTGGCTGCATCGTCGTATGACGCTACGCTGTTTCCGCCGATGCATGACTTCCTATGGCATCTCCAGATAAAGGGCTATCAGAAGCGTACTGTGGCTGTGATTGAGAACGGCTCTTGGGCTCCGTCGGCCGGCCGTGTGATGCGTGAGATGCTTTCAGCCATGAAAGATGTAACCGTTATAGACCAGACTCTGACCATCAAGAGCACTCCTAAACCTGCCGATACCGCCGCCTTAGAGGCTATTGCGGAGGCATTGAAATAGCATGATAACAAACGGTTAATCAGTGCAGAGTAGTTTGTTTAATCTGCTCAGGAATATTGCTGGCGTGATGTTGGATGGTAGATACGTAGCTGTTGATTCATGTAATGTATTGCCTGTAGAGTCATAATATCTGTTACGTAATGATATTATTCTTTCTTTATATTCTGACATCTCGATGTTATTATTGTAGTAGTTTAAAAGAGTGGGATACAAGTTTGTAAAATCATCATATATCCTTGTAGCCATCAATTGATGCTGTTTGTCTAGTTTCAATATTTCTCCTTTGAGAATACGAGTGTGAAGGTTTATCAGGTTATCTTTTATACGATGCACCATTACCCTATATGAGGTGTAAGTCATTCCAATAACTTCAGCAACGTCTTTATCTGGCATCGCATTTTTGCGATTAAGCAAAGATAATAGGGTGCGTAGAAAAATGAAACGGCCCTTTGGTGACAGTTCCTGATGAGTGTATGTGATTAGTTTTGATGCTATATCAAGGATGGTTTCGTCAGTCAGCGGTGACGCATCAATTTTATATGCTACGGGTTTGTACGTGCTATTGTCAATTTTGTTGCTAAGATAATTTCTGAAAGTGTTTTTTATCCATGCCTCAAATGACTCTTTCTTTTTTATACTGCGTAGGGACTGATATGGAACATTGTTACTCATGTCATTACCATCTCTTAGGTATAGAAAGAAGTCCCCTGTAATATCCTCAAACTTATCTGTCAGTTGATTTTCGTAAACATCATACCGCATTCGCAGCTTGTGGTTGATTCGCTTTTGCAACAAATAGTACATAGCTATATCGGACAATTCTGTGTTACTGAGAATTATTTCAAGGAAGTCTGATGTTGGAATATCCGAGAGTTGTTCTTCAGTTGCTATTTTGAATATGTCAGTGGCTGGTATCATTTGATTGAACAGAAGCGGATACAAATTTACAAAATATATGCTTGTATGCATCTACAATTTGTCTCATTGTTTTTATAAAAAGTTTGAGTTTAGAAAAGCTAAGTGGGCTTCTACGCCCGTTAAACAGGTTAATGTCTTGGAACTGCGCCTGTATGGTGTTATAGCTTATTGCATCAAGCTGATATGATAACAATAATTCTGTGTACAAAGAGTAGTGCAGGGAACTATACATCTTGAAGACGTAATAACCGTCAGTTTTGTAGATTGTATGGCAGAATGATTCTACTGCATTAGGTATAAAATACCGGTCCTTAAATAATTCTATATAATGCGTGTATTCTTTATACGTTTTAATGGCATCATCAGCATATTCATTTTGCGTATGTATCAGGTCTGAGGGTGGGGTGTGGTGCCATGGACATATAAAGTTGAGTATTCCTGCCATATTTTCTGCTTCTTCATAAGA